>CAZPTG010000039.1:8592-13689 GCA_964589355.1 uncultured Spirochaetaceae bacterium | reverse complement strand
TTTATGATACTAATTCCAAATCACACAAGAAAAGTGATTGAACCATTTTAATTTATATTTTTTATTCTATTGCTTTAACTTGTTTTGTAATTTATTTGTTCATAAATAACCTTTTTACAAAAAATTCTTCTTTTATGTTATAATAAACTTCATTTATAACAATATTTAATTTAATTTAAAAAAAGGAATTTTATGTTTCTATTTTATTTAATTGCAACATTAATTATTTCAATTTTATTTCCAAAATATGGATTTTATCTTTATAATTTAAAATACACGATTCCTTTTTGCTTAATTATTATATATTTTTGTTTAGGACTATCATCATCATTAAATTCAATTAAAAAATCACTTCAAAAAATAAAAATTTCAATAATAATTCAATCTCTTATATTTATAATAGCACCTATAATAGCATTAATTTTATATACGATAATAAACCCATTTAATTTTACACCTCATTTAATTGGTCTATTATTTATATCTGGAGTTCCTACAACTATGACATCTTGCATATTACTTAGTAAAAAATATGGAGGTGATGAAATACTAGCCTTATGCAATGCTATGATTGCACAAATTATTGGAGTATTTTTAACACCAATAATAATATACATATTACTTAGTTCAAATCACAATATAACAACTTCACTAGCTAATATATTTTACAAATTATTAAATCAAGTTTTACTCCCCTTTTGCATAGGGTTATATATAAATAGATTCACCAATAACTATATTGTAAAAAAGATTTCTAAAAAAGTAATTTATAGTGGAATATTTCCACTTATTTACCTTTCAGTCTCTCAAGTTGTTTATAATGGAGATTTAATATCTATAATAGAAAAAAGTTATGTCCTAATTATTATTAGCATTATTTTTTGTATACTAGTAATACTTTCATCACTAATTATTTCTAAAATATTTAATTTTGATAAAAAAACAAAAATAACTATTCTTTTAGTAGGGACAAATAAAACAATGGGACTTGGAATACCTTTGACTTTAATCTATTTTCCAAACAATCCTCAATTATCAACTAACATTATTTTAATGTTTTTATCTTATTATATTTTTACGCTTGTATTCACTCCAATAGTTTCAAATCTTGTTTACAAAAAAAATTGAATAGATATATTGATATTGGTAATTTCTAATGCGAAAAACTCTCTTAAATATCCTAATTAAAATTACAAATAAAGATTAATTATTTTTATCTCATTATTTATTAGTTTATTATTAAATTTGAAATTTCTTTTTTTTCTCTATTATTCATTTCTTTAATAAATGATAAACTTAATAATACTGCAACTAAAGTTGTAGTTATATCTGAAATTGGTTGAGCAAAAATAAATCCATTAAACCCGAAAACAGAATTTAGTATAAATAGTAGAGGAAGATAAACAATACATTGTCTACCAAGAGATATAAACATAGCTTTTAAAGCTTTGCCTGTTGCTTGAAATGTTACCATAACTGTAAATTGAATCCCAAAAAAAGGTACACAATATGTAAAAGCTTTTAAAATTTTAGCTCCAGCTTGTACAGTCAAATCATCATCTATAAACAATCTTATAATATTTTCACCAAAGAAAGCAAATATAAAAGTAAAAAAGATTGACAATAAAGTACCATATAGAATTGTTATTTTAAATCCCGATTTCAATCTTTGAAACTTTCTTGCACCATAACAGTATCCTGCAAATGGTTGATAACCTTGAACAAGTCCAATTATTAACATAATAACCATTGAGTTAACTCTAAATTGAATACCATTTCCAGCTACAACGTAATCGCCATATTCAGAGGCTATAACATTTACTAAAATAAATGAAATACTCATTACTAAACTTGATAAAGCTGAAGGTATACCAATTTTAAAAGTTTCAGCATATATTTTTTTACTTGGTCTAAAATCAGTAATTTTAATTGATAACAAAGTATTTTTTCTCAAAAAGTGAGAGATAAAATATAATACACTTACAATATTTCCAATAATAGTTGCCCAGGCTGCACCTGCTGATCCCATATTAAATCTTAAAATAAAGATAGGATCTAATATTATATTTAATACAAGGCCAATGATCATACCAAACATCGCTTTATCTGTTGCACCTTCACTTCTAATAAGACCTGATAAAGTAACATTAAGAATTGGGAATATACATAAAACACTCATTACAATTAAATACTGAGATGTTGGAATAATTGTAGCATCAGAGGTACCAATTATATTCAATATAGAATTTTGAAAAACAAGAAAAATTAAAGTAAAGATTAATCCTACAATCATTGAAGAGTAAAAAGCAACTGAATTTGATTTCTTTGCTTCATTATAGTGCTTTGCCCCAAGCTGTTGAGAAATATAACATGAGGTACCACTTGCAAAAATATTACCTGCAGATTGAAACATCATAATAAGTGGACTTGCAAGACTTATTGCTGCGACAAGATTTAAATCACCTGTTTGACCGATAAAATATGTATCAGTTAAATTATATATCATTTGCATAGCCATTGCTAACATAGTCGGCAGTGCTAATTTTATAATTGCACTATTAACTTTCTCTTTTTCTAATAAATTAATTCTATTTGTGTTCATTGTTTTTTCTCATATTTAAATATAATAAATTGTATATTTTCTTCATAATACGGACATGCTCTTTTGCATCATATTCACCAAGAGCTCTAAGCATTTTTGATGAATCTTCAATATACTTTTTTTGTTGAGCTAATCCACTTTTTCTACCTTGTTCACTTAGATATACAATTTTTTTCCTTTTATCATCTTTATCAGGAATTCTAATAATTTCACCATGCTCTTCTAATTTATTCAAAATAGATGTAATTCTTGCACTTGATACATCCATAAATTTACACAATTTACTCGGAGTAACTCCATCTTCAACTTCTATTAAATAGCCCATGACTCGCTTTTTCCCTCTTAGCAAATCAATATTTCCTCGATTTGAATCTTTATTTCTTAAAAGGATAAATTGGTACTTTACTAACTCAGCAGCTAAATCATCATATAACATTAATATTTCCTTTATGTAGTAAAAAGAATGACTTTTGAAATCTGTCAACACTACATTTAGCTAACACTGTTAGCTAATATAGTAAATAGCATTAAAATAGTCAATTAGAAAAAAAATAATGACAAAAATATTAAATAAACTTAATATTATAAATATGAAAAAGAAAATTATAATTCTATTTATTTTATTAAATTTAAGCAGTTCATTTTTTGCACAAACAAAAAATGAAATTGGAATTGATATTAATTTAAATGATATTGGGATATCTTTAACTCAAGTAATAAATAATTTAAAAATAAAAGCCAGTCTTGGCTACCCTATTTTTGATATATTAAATAATTATGAAAGTGCTGATGAGGTAGTTGCTCAGGATTTTTTTGAAACAATATGTTTACATGGAACTATAAATTATAATTTATTTATTTATGATTCTTTTTTTATTAGCATTGGAGTAGCATCAGATATATTTATGCAATTTGATTTTGATCAAGTTCACTCTCACTATACAGCTTTTACAATTGGCCCATACGGTGCAATTGGTTATAAATTTAAAAATGAGAAAAAGGAAAAACTTAATATTTCTATATCACTTAATTTACCAATTATAGCAATGGAAAATAAAGATACAAATATTATAGAAGAGCCACAAGAAGAAGCTTGGAATGAATTAATTGATTATAATTCTTCCTTATTTAATATGGTATCTATGGCTTATAAGTTAAATGTTTCAATTCCTTTTTAATAAGCATATATTTTGAATATATATGCTTTTTTAATAAATCAATAAAAGGAGAAAACCCTTCTATTGCAATAACTCTTATAGGACTAGAATCTATAATTACAACATCTCCCTTTTGATCTCTATTCTTAGAAGCTTTTTCTAAATCTTTTGCACTTATGTGTTGATTAGGAGAACAATTCTCAATATTTAAATATACACATCTTCCAACAAAGTGAGTTATAGGTAAATCTAATACATCATTTTAATTTTCATCATGATGATAAGGTGTTTCTACTTGGAATCCTAAATGGATTTTCTGTTGACAAAACACAATTACTCCTATTGACTATTAAATTAGTAATATAGTTAGCAGAATTATGTTTACTGTTGACTTTTTATAGGAGGAGAAAACATGAGTGAAAAATTTGAAATTGAACCAATTGGATATGTAACAACTGAATATGATGATTCATTTTATAAAAGTGTAAAAAATGAAAAAAGAAAATATTCAGAAGCAAAAATCACTATGAATGAAAAATATAAAATTGGAATAAAAGATTTGAAAAAAGGTATGAAAATTACGCTAATATTCTATTTTCATAAATCAAATGATTACAATATGGTTAGCCCTACTCATTTTTCAAATGAACCTCTAGGCATTTATTCAAGCAGATCTCCAAGACGTCCAAATAATCTAGGTATCACTACAACTAAAATATTAAAAATTGAAGATAATGTTATTACAATAGAAACTTCTGATATGATTAATGGAACACCAATAATTGATATAAAACCAGCTAATTAATCCATTAAAAAACAAATAACAATTTAAATCCTATTGTAAAATACAGTATTAAAATTAATATATTAAATCGAGTAGGAAAATTTCTAACAATATATTAAAAAAAACTTACACAGTTAGATTGACACTCCCAATTATACGATTTTATTGAATTTTCTATTCTAATTCATTATTAAGTATAGAACAATTTTTATGACTATTGGCAGAATTTTTATAGGTTATATAATTATTTTTCTTCATCCAAAAACTATTGGAGATTGAGTAGAAAAAACTACATTTCCCCCTAATGCCTTTTCACTAAACTCTTTCTTTGTTATTTACTGTAAAAAAAGTATATGTTAAGGAAGTTATAAGTTGAGAATAACCTAGTAAAAGAGAATTTTCCTCAATATTTATTTCCTCATTATACTAATTTTGACTTATATCATTACGTAGTAAATATGAATGTAAATGATAAATGAAGGATCAATCTTTTTATTAGAATATTATATTTTTTAATATTCTTGAGATATTTTCTTAAGAGATCTTATTTTTTA
>CAZPTG010000039.1:0-8492 GCA_964589355.1 uncultured Spirochaetaceae bacterium | reverse complement strand
CACTACCTATATATATTGACCATACTGGACAAACTTAAAATGGCTGCTAATTAAGCAGCCATAATATTAAATCTAAAACAACAATCTCTAATCTATAAAAAATATAGTTAAGTTTAATCTTTTAAAGTTGATAAATCTTTTAAAAAATACTACTAAAGTTTCATATTTATCTTCAATTAAATCTAACTTATCATTTAATTCTAAATATCTTTCTTCAATTTTATCAATTGTTCCAGCACTCATAGTATCTACTGAAGATCTATATACTTTTACAGAATCTTCTAATTCATCTTTCATACCTTCAATAGATTCTTTTTGTTCATCAATATGTTTATCTAACTCTGCCTTTAATCCTCTCATAAAGTTTTCAGTTGAATTTTGTGTATCATGCATTGAATCAATAGTATTTTCCTTTTCTGATAAAATATCATCCATCAATTCTTGACCTTCATTGTTTATTAATCCTAATACATAATCCTTATAATCTTTTTTAATACCAATGAGGAATGTTTCAGTATCATCTGTCATGCATTCTATTTCTTCAGTTGATTTTTCTATTTGTCTTAGACATTTTTCATATTCATCAACAGCTAATTTTCTATTACCAACAATTTGAGTAATCACACCTTGTTGATCTTCTTCTAATTCATCAATGAATTCATCACGTGCTCTATTTAATGAAGAAACAATATTATCGCTAGCATTATTTATCTCTTCAATAGCACTATCATTTATATAAACAAATTCACTAGTCATTTCATCAATGTTTTCTATAAAGGAATTATAATCATCTAATGCAAGCTTTCTATTACCTGTAATTTCTGTAATTAAATTTTGTTGATAATCTTTTAGTTCTTCATGAGATCCTGATAAAGAAGTAACTATACTATCAACATTTGAATTAATTCGTTCAATTCCCCCCTCTATATTTACTTCAATTATACTATCTGATTCTTCAACCTTATCTTCAAGTTGTTTTATTCCACCTGAGATAATTGTATTTAAATCTGTATTAGCTGAATCTAGATTTTCATCTAAATCTTCTTTAAAGTTTGTAATTAAATCATCTAAGTTTATATTTGTTGATTCTACAGTACCATTTAATTCTTCTTTTCCACCTAGTATGATTGTATTTAATTTAGTACTACTCTCATCAACGGTAGTATTTAACTCTTCTTTTCCACCATTAATAATTGTATTTAAACTAGTACTACCCTCATCAAAGGTAGTATTTAACTCTTCTTTTCCACCATTTATAATTGTATTTAAACTAGTACTACCCTCATCAACTGTAGTACTTAATACTTCTTTTCCTCCAACTATTACTGAATCTATTTTATCAGATCCTATATCTACTATAGAATCAATAGATTTTTCTGCTTTTCCTAAAGCTTCTTGCATCTCATCAATTGAACTAAAATCAATATCTGGATATAAAGAACGCAATCTATTATCAATATATTTATTAACATTCCCAGTTGTTATACAACTTGTAAAAGAAACAGAGACTATTATTAATAGAGTAATAATATTAATTTTTTTCATAATTTTATCCTTCTTACTTTTTTTTAACATAATTTTTTATGCTAATATTATGAATCAATAAATGATAGAACCTAATGCAACTATCTACATATCCAAACTATTAGAAATATTTAAAAAATATAAAAAAAGATTTTTATATAAAAAAAATTGATTAAATCTAATCTATACTTTTATATTTGAATCTATCATTTTATAAATTTATTTAAAAAAAACTTATAAAAATTAAGTATTTATTTAACTAAAAATATATTAGTAAATAAATATTTTATTAAACAAGTATATTGTCATTTAAAAATAATATTAAATCCTACTAATTTCTATGTCAAGTTTTTTTATAGCAACCTAATTAAATTAAGTAATAATCGCTATTTTAATGCTTTTATTGATATAATCATAATATAACTAGTTACATTATGTTAACTAAGAATATGTTAACTAATTATTAACCTAATACAAATTATTTTTAAAAGTTATATAGTATTTGTTATCACTTTTTAGATTATTAGTTTTTTTAATAATCTAATTCAATTATAATAATTATTTACTTCCATAAATATTTTTTTATGATAAACAAATTTCAATTAATAAATTTATTTATATAAACCCTTTTTGATTAACTATGCAAAATTGATTTATTTTTAACTGATACTATATGCAATAAGTCTCCACCAAAAAGCTTTTAACTCACCATTTGAATAATATTGATTTACAATTATTAATATTATTTTTTTTAAGCGTTAATAAATCACAACGTTGTGATTTGATTTCAAATCATAACCTTTAGATAATCCCAACCTTGAGAAATCTAAATCACTAGAACAGGTTATATAGCATAAAATGTTTGGATTTTAAAAAGGTTAGCATTTGTGAAATGGAGACTTTTTTTCTAGAGAAATCCTCTAAAGATATATTTTTCTACTCTATTTTAATTAGGTGTTGCTTTTTTATAATTTTCTTCTAGTGATAACAACTCTTTTTTACCTACATTCCAAGGCAATAGGTTATCCCAATCGTCGTCACTTTTTGCAAATGGGGCTTTTTCTAGTACATACCAAATGTATTTAAAAGAATTAATATTATTAATTTTTGCAGTTTCTACTAAACTATAATAAAGAGCTGAAGCATCTGCTCCATCTTGAGATACGCTAAAAAGCCAATTGCGTCTTCCAACGGCGAAGGGCCTGCATGCATTTTCTGCGACTTATCAGTTGTTCAGAATAAATTGCATAAAATCTGATTAGTCTTTAACAACTAGGCCTAAATTTCTAGCTAATGAAGCTGCCTGAAAAGTATCAACTATCATTCCTTTTATCTCATATAAATCTTTAGAAAATCGAACATTATCAATAATAGATGTTCTAAAGTCTATATTTTTAAGAGAAGTTTTGAAGATTTCTGAATTGGAAAAATCAACTTTATCAACATTAAAGTTTTTTAATTTACAATCGTCAAAAGAAGATTCTAAAAAACTTGTATCTTTAATATCAACATCTTCAATTTTAGATTCAAAGTAAGTTGTATAATTGAAAACAGATTCTAAAATAATAATATTAGAAAGTTTTGATGAAAGATAGGAAGATCCACTGAATTTACTATTATTAATACTAATTTTTTCAAAAAAAGTTTTATCAAATTTACAATTAGAAAAATCACAATCAATAAAAAAACAATTTAAAAATGTTGAATTTTCAAAATTACATGAGCTAAATTTACTATCTTTAAATATACATAATTCAAAGTTAAAATCACTAAAGTCAAATCCAATATGCTTACAATTTGACAATAAAAGTAATTCTATATAATCATCATTATATTGATACCTATAAGATTCAAAATCATTAACAATCTCTAATTCTTTTGTTTCAAGATTATTTGCTCCACTTATAGTTCTATTATTTTTTCTTTTTTTAGCGCTATTCATAAAAAAACTTCCTTAAATTATTTTTTTTTAATTAAATATAATAGATATTATCAAATAAACTAAAGCCCATAATTAGGACAAACAAATAAAACTTAATCTTCACAAAATATTATATTTTAATTTAAATTAGAAAAAGCCATTGATATATTCACCTAATTTTAGGATAACACAATGGCTTTAAATAAATAACATTTTCTCTTCAGATTAATTAAAAGAAGGTTGAGAAAAAATTTTTATTATTGTTATTTCAATTTTAAATATATATTTTTCTTATCCATTAACTTTTCACTTAATTCACTAGGCTGAGAAAATCCAACACTAAAAGTATATTTATCTATATCCTCTACCTTTATTGGATGATCTTCTATATCAATTATTAGCCTTTCTTTTTTAACTTCACTTGAATTTAATTCTATCTTTTTAAAAGCACAAAGATGAGAAATTTCATTACTATTAGAATCAATTAAATATACTTGTAATATATCTTTTGCACTCATTTTATTAGTGTTTTCAATCTCTACATCAACAATAATTTTATCATTTTCTTTTTTTAAATTTGCACTATTTGTTTTTATATCATAATAAGTTAATCCAAAGCCAAATGGATATAGAATATTATCACTTTTATCATATCTATAGGTTCTATTTTTCATAGAATAATCACTAAAGGGTGGCAGTTTATCAACTGATTTATAAAAAGTTATTGGAAGCTTAGCAGAAGGTATTTCATTATTAAATATAATATCACAAATGGCTTTTCCACCTCTTGCTCCTGGATACCAACCAACTAAAATTGAATTTGCATTTTCACTACAATATGTTAAATCTATTGAACTACCTGCAAGTAATACTACAATAAAAGGTTTCCCTAATTTTGAAATTCCTTTAATAAGTTCATTTTGTAGACCAGGTAATTTTAAATCATTTTTATCCCCGGATGCAAAGCTATTACCCTCATCACCTTCTTCGCCTTCAAGAGATTCATCTAAACCTACACAAATTATTGATAAATCACTCAAAGATGCTAGAGCTAAAGCTTCAGAGAATCTATCCCTAGGTTTTGCTAAATCTTCAACTTTTTCTTTTGATAAAGAACAACCTAATGAATATCTAACTTTTATTGAAGTATCTTCAAGTTCATCTTGAATTCCCTCTAAAAGAGTAATATATCTAGATGATGTTCCATGATAGTTTCCAATTAAAGAATCCCTACTATTAGCATTTGGACCAATTACAGCAATTGAATTTAATTCTTTTTTATTTAATGGCAGAATTCCATCATTTTTTAATAACACTGTACTCTCTATAGCTGCTTTATGTGCAATATCTAAATGCTTTTCACATTCAACAACATCAAATGATATATCATCAAACTCTGTTTTTTGATTCATGCCCAATAAATATCTAGTACTAAATATTCGAATTAAACATTTATCAATATCTTCTTCACTTATTTTATTTTCTGCAATCGCATCTAATATATATTTATAAGCACATCCACAGTTTATATCACAACCATTTTTTATTGCCAAAGCTACAGAAGAAGTTGGTGTTTCTGTAATCTTATGATTTTCATGAAAATCTCTAATTGCCCAACAATCAGATACAAAATATCCTTTAAAACCCCATTTATTTCTTAAAATATCTTGAAGTGTTTCACTTGCGCAACTAGCCTCTCCATTGACCCTATTATATGCGCCCATAACTCCTTCAACCTCACTTTTTTCTACTAATGCTTTAAAAGAAGGCAAATATGTATTTTCTAAATCCTCTTTTGTAGCAATTGCATTAAAATGATGTCTATCATTTTCAGGACCACTGTGAACTGCAAAATGTTTTGCACAAGCTGCTGTTTTCAAATATTTTTTATCACCTTGCAGACCTTCAACAAAAGCCATACCCATTTGAGATGTTAAAAAAGGATCTTCACCATATGTTTCATGGCCTCTTCCCCATCTAGGATCTCGAAATATATTTACATTAGGAGACCAAATAGTTAGGCCTTTATAAATATCACAATCATTATATTTTTGAGCAATATTATATTTAGCCCGAGCTTCATCTGCTATAGCATCTGCTATCTCTTTAATTAAATCTTTATCAAAAGTTGCTGCTAAACCAATAGCTTGCGGAAATACTGTTGCAACTCCTGCTCTTGCAACACCGTGGAGACCTTCATTCCACCAGTTATATTTACTAATACCTAATCTATCAATAGATGGAGCATCATATCTCATCTGAGAAGCTTTCTCTTCAATACTCATTTTACTAACTAATTCTTTAGCTTTTTTTATGGCCCATTTTCGATCTCTCATAAATAACTCCATTTATAATATTATTTTAATTTCTTATAATAATTAAATCACAGAAAAATTAATTATCCATATATAAAATAGACATTATTTTTAAAATATTAACTTTTTTAAATTTATCTTTGAACTTAAGCCCCTTAAGCAAAATATATTAAAACTTTAAATCTAACAAAAAAATATTCAACTAATAATTAAATCACTTACATTATTAAAAAAATTATTATCAATCTTTTTCATCATTTATATATTTGTTACTTATTTAATAAGTAAATATATAATAATAAATAATCCAATTATTTGCTTTTATAAAATAATACTAAGATATGATTAAGGCATATCGCAATTAATTAGAGAGTGCAACATTAATTTGAGATCTCTAACTACTAAATCACATAATTTATAAGAGCCATCTCTTAAACCCCAATCAATAATATCACCTCTGCCTATTCGTAAACACATTTGTGCAATTTCATCAGGATCTGTATTTTTTTCAAAACAACCATGTTCAATGCCTTCAATAGCACATGATTTAAGCAAACAATAAATCTTTCTCTCATGACTAAAAGAATAATCGGGCTTTGAGTGGATAATATGATAATAAGATTTTGACATAAATATAAAACCTAATTCATCTTGCATTATACAAACAGCTTGTTCAAGAATAGATATTAATTTTGTAATAGGACTTGAAAAAACCATTGCATTTATTTTTTCAACAACCAAATCATCAATAGATTGGTATATATCATCAATAATGCTATCTTTTGAAGAATAATAATGATAAAAAGTACCTAATGAAATATTAGCAGCTTTACAAATGTCTGTAACTTTTACATCATTGTATCCATTTTTTTTAAATAATTTAATTGCATTCTTTGTTATATTTTTTCGCTTTATTTGTGCGTGTTTTTCTCTATTACTCATATTCATATCTACTATAATAGCTATTTTCTATTTAATCGTAAAGAAGCATAAAGAAATAATTTAATTTGATTATTTTTATATCTATAAAGTTTTATCTATTGACAATTTTAAAATCTCAACTATACTAAACTAGAATTTAGTTCTAGAACTTGATTCTAGAACTAAGTTCTACTAATTTATTTATTGAGGTTTCTATGAACACTAAAGAAAAAAAATCAATCCCAACTTTATTTTTATTAATATTGTTTTTGACTCTGTTTACATCAATGGCTTTACTTACAATGTATCAGCCGATATGGGCAAACATCCCTTTTAATATTATTATTCCGATAGTACTACTAGTTGCTATGAAAATGGTATTTTTTGAAAGATTAAAACTATCTACACTAATTTGTATGAGATTATTAGTAGTAGTTACATATTTTAATCTATTCTCGGGAGAAACTTGTATTAAAATAGTTTTAATCCTTTGGATGATTAATATTTTAGAAGCAACTCTTACAGATTTAAGTAAAAAGCACTTCTTTAATACTATCACCGGTCTAGCTCTTACAATATCCTTATTTACATTTTTTACTAAAGTAAATTTAGCCGGATGGAATGGTATTTATTATACTATTTTTTACAATGGCAATATATCAACAATTTGTTGGATAGCAGCATATACAATATGGAATTGGGTTTTTGTTAGTTATGAATTCTCCCCATCAATAGCAAAACTACACATAGCTATTCTAGCTTCTCCAATTTTAGGAGCACTTTTAGTTCAAAATCCTGGAATATGGTTCATACTTAGAGGTAATAGTTTAACAACAGGTGCGATTGTAGAAATAGCATTTAAAGAAAAATTAGAAAATTCTCTAAAGGGCAATAAAATTAGTAAAATAGTAGAAAAATCACATAATACTTCTCTACAAATAGCTCTTATGATTATTAGTTTATTATTAATAATCATACCACTTGTAATTAAATAATTAATTACATTCTAAGATTAAATTCAACAAATATCTTTGTTATTAATTACTAAAATCTTTAATAACAAAGAACAATTATAAAAATAAAAAAATATTGAACTTATAGATCAATATTGATTAGGAGATATAGAAATGGAACATTATGATGCCATTATAATTGGAGCTGGAAATGGAGGATTATCCTCTGCAGCAAAATTGGCAGCCAACGGGAAAAAAGTATTAGTTTTTGAAAAACATAATATCCCTGGAGGATGTGGTACTAGTTTTAAAAGAGGTCAGTTTGAATTCGAAGTAGCCCTTCATCAACTATCGAGTATGGGAACACCTGAAAAACCAGGAGATTTAAGAAAACTTTTCAAAGAATATGGTATTGAAGATAAAATTGAATGGATCCCTATTAAATCATTGTATCAAATTAACCTTCCTGGTGGAAAAAACCAATCACTTCCTGCAAATAGAAAGGAAGCTGAAAAAACATTATGTGAAAGTTTCCCAAAAGAAAAAGAAAATATTTTACGATATTTTGAAACTGTATATAAGTTCCATGATGAAACAAATGCTTTTATGCAAATGCAAGCTAAATCTTCAAAAGAACCTAGTCAATTCAAAAAATTACTTGTAAAAAGTGTTTTCTCAAAGAAATTCCCTACTTTGTCAAAATATGCAATGTGTAGCACCCAAGAAGTCATGGATGAATTTTTTAAAGATAAAGAATTACAATTATGTTTAAATGCATATTGGTGCTTTATGGGAATGCCTCCTGAGAAATTTCCATTTTCTATTTTAGCAAGATGTACTGTTATATATATCGAAGAT
>CAZPTG010000038.1:0-13796 GCA_964589355.1 uncultured Spirochaetaceae bacterium | reverse complement strand
GATGTTTTTATCTTTCATATTTTGTATAAAAAGGGCATCCTCTTCATACAAAATAGATTGAAAACTATCAATTAGTAAGTCTAGTTTTTTTAGTATAAGCTCTTTCATAAATCCTTCAATATCAAAAAAATATGTAAAATAGAAGAATATTCCTCCTATTTTACATCTATAATAAATTTACTATTTTAAAGAAACATTAGTATAATTTTCTAGAATAGCATTTGTGAAATAATCAATAACACCATCTGCATCTAATTCACCTGCAATTGCTTTATCAACAGCATCTCTTAATGCATTTCCATAAGACTCACCAGGGTGTGAGTTCTTAACAGAATCATCAAAAGATGGTTGAGCACTTGTCGCATTTAATTCCATGTTGAAAATATCCATACCCTTAACAGTATATGTTGCATCAACTCCTATTTTTGAAGGTAGGTAGTTACCATTTGAACAATATAAAGAATAATTTTCATCTTTATAGAACCATTCAATAAATTCTTTTGCTTCTTCTTCACAACCTGTTCCATCGAATGCATATAAATAGTTACCACCTAAACAAGTAGCTTTATCTGTTTTATATGGCATCAATGCTGGGTCCCATTCGAAATTTGTAATATTATTTGAATAATCATTTAATACCCAGTTACCTGACATATGAACTGCAACTTTACCAGTTTTATATGTTGATTGTGCATTTTCTGCACCTAAACCAACTGAAGCAGGAGAAATATCCTTTTTATAAATATCTAATAAAAATTCTAAACCTTCTTTTGTTTGAGGCGAATCAAAAGCTATTTTACTTGCATCATTTGGATCAAATATTTGCATGCCAAATTGATATAATAAAGTTGAAATACGTTGAGCACTATGGTCAATAACTATACCATATTCACAATCAGTTTTTTCAACAACTGTATTTACAGCTTCTATAAATTCATCCCAAGTCCATCTTTCCTCTTCTGTTGTTGGATAAGAAACACCAGCTTGATCAAAAGCACTCTTATTAACAAGCATACCAACAGCTGTTGAATTAATTGGAGTTGCTAATAATTTCCCATCTCTTGTTACATCTCTTAAAAAATCTGATTGTTTTAAGGATGTATCATCTAAAGGTAATAAAAAATCTGCATATGCATCCATTTCTGTAGTTTTTACCAAAGCAGGTAATTCATTTACAGAAGCTCTATTCATAATTTGAGTTTTCATATCACCATAAGCAATTTCATTAATTTCTACTTTAAAATTATCATTTGTTGAATTCCATTTATCAACAATTGCAGCCATTGCTCCACCTTCTAAAGTATCATCAGATAATAAAATTTCTAATGTTTTAACTTCCTTTTTTGAACTTTCACTTGCCCCATTAGCGAATACGCTAAAACTTACCATTAAACAAAGTAATAATGCTAATACCTTTTTCATTTTTACGCTCCTTATATTTTATATATTAAAAAAGTTTTATCCTTTAACACCACTTGATACATTGGTGCTCATAATTTGTCGATTAAATAAAATAAATACAATCAATACTGGAATCATAGTTAATACTGAAGCTGCTAATAAAGTTGTCCAATCAACAGCTTCTGCTCCAGATAAAGTTCTAAGTGCAATTTGAAGAGTATATTTATCAGGAGATCTTAATGAAATTAGAGGCCATATAAAATCATTCCATCTCCATCTAAATGAAAATATTCCTAAAATTGCTAATTGACTTTTACATAATGGGAGCATTAAGGAAACAAAAATTCTTCCTTCATTGGCTCCATCAATTCTTGCCGCCTCTAATAATTCATTTGGAATTGATGTAAAAAATTGTCTCATTAAAAATACACCAGTCATAGTTCCTACAGTTGGTATAATACAAGCCCACAATGAATTATATAGACCTAATTTATAAATTACTGTAAAACTCGGTCTCATTATTACTTCAGTTGGCAACATAGTTGTAGCTAATAAACAAATAAATAATACCTTTAACCATATATATTTATATTTTGCTAATGCAAATCCACACATTGAACTCATTATTAAAGTTATTACAGTTGCTATAATTGTGATAAAAGCTGTATTTGCTGTATATCGAATAAAATCAAATCTAAATAATGCAACCACATAATTATCAAAGCTAGGATTATTTGGAAACAATGTCATTGGATAAGAAAATAATTCTGTTCCATTTTTAAAAGAACTAACTACTAACCAAAAAACAGGAAATACCCATAAAAGAGAAAATAAAATACCAAGAAAACCATTTAATTTATTATTTGATTTCATATACTAACTCCTTCCTGTCTTTGAATTATGTCGTGTTTGTATTACAGAAACAATTAACAGAATAGCAAACATTACCATAGATGCAGCAGATGAATATCCAACTTGCATTTTATCAAATCCAGTTTGATAAATGTATTGAATCATGTATGTTGTTGCAGAGCCGGGGCCACCTCCTGTAAGAGTTAATACCATAGCAAATGATTTAAATGCTGTTATAATAGACAAAATAACAATCATAAATGATACCGCAGATAAACCCGGAAGAGTTACATGAATAAAATCTTGTAGAGCAGTAGCTCCATCAATTTTTGCAGCTTCGTGAAGTGATTGTGGAATTTGTTTCAAACCACCAATAAAGATTAACATATTAGTTCCACAATTAGCCCAAACAAAAGCAATTATAGTTGTAATAAATGCTGCATTTGAATCAGTAGCCCATTTAATTTTTTCAAGGTCAAAAGATTGTAAAATATAATTCAAAATTCCAAAATTCTCTCCAAAAATCCATCTCCAAGTAAGCCCTACCATAATTGTTGATAAAAGAGTTGGCCAATAAATTAATATTCGCATTAATGAATTACCTTTAATTTTTTCATTGTTTAACAATAGAGCTAAAAATAATGCAGTAAAATAACCAAGGGGAACACTGACTAAAGTAAATTTTATTGTATTAAATAATACTTTATAAAATTCTAAATCTTTAAATAATTTTACATAATTAACTAATCCAACAAAATCCATCCGTGATAAACCATTATAATTAGTAAAAGAATAACTAATTCCCAAAGTTGCAGGAATAACAAAAAATATTAGAAAAAATAATATATTTGGTGCACAAAAAAACAATGCCCATTTTTGTTTAGTATCTAAATTATTCTTTTTTCTTACACTAATGTTCAATTTATATCCTCCCGAATCATTATTTTATATTAATATTATTGATAATAAATATATATATAAATACGCAATTTTATCCTATTATTAAAAATAATATTGCATTTTTTGCTTTATATTTCATATAAAACTTATTTATAATGAAATTTTTTATTTTATTTGGATAAATTTTTCATCCAAAAAGTATTCATCACAAGATGTTTTTAAAAAGTTTATTTGTGGTTTAACAGAATTAAATAAATTGAATATCCCGTTTTTCTTATAAATAAATTGTGGCTCTTTATACTTAGGTCTTAAATCAAATTTATTTACTTCCCATTTACTTATTTTTCTTAATTCAATATTTAAAAAATTTAAATTTATATTATTTATTTTTGATAAAGAATCACTTGCTAATAATATTCCACTTTCACTAACTATTGAAATATTGTTAAATGAAATATTATTAATTTTTCCACTTGTAGTTGATTCATCTCGATTAAAACTTGTAATAGCTATAGGTTCACCAGAGCCCCACCATTCATAGCTAAAACATCTTGTTTGAATTTGAATATTATTAAATTGAACATTATTAACATTTCCTTTATCTCTAATTTGAATAGAAATTCCTCTATTGCTATCAATAATTTGACAATTTGAGACTATAATATTTTCAAAAGAATCAACTCCTTCTGTCCCTATTTTTATGGCTGCACTTGTACTTGTTAAAATACAATCACTTATAACAACATTTTTTGTTGGAGTATATTCACTATTTCCATTACAATTTTTTAAACAAATACAATCATCTGCACAAGATATTCTACATCCTCTGATGATAACATTTTGACTATGATCTGGATCAATACCATCGCTATTTGCAACATCTAATGGATTATCAATTACAATAGAATCTATTAATACATCTTCACACCCAGCAAAATGAATTGTCCAAAAAGGTGCATTAATAAATTTAGTATCTTTAATATTTAAACCATGACAATTTTCAATGTATAGCATTGTTTGTCGAGGATAGAAATCTCCATTTTTATGATATTCACTTGTCTTATGAATAAAACAATCACAATTACCATCAATAATTCCAAATCCATCAATTGTTATATTGCTACAATCTTTTGCATAAATATATGCAAAAGCAGGTTTTCTAGTAACAGGAGTTCCAACTCTTCTTGTAGTATCATTATCAATTTCACCAGGGCTTATATATGTATTTATATCATCACTTGCTAATAGTTTTGAATTTTTTTCAAAATGAAGATTAGAATTTTCATGTAATATTAAAGAACCTGTTTTATATATTTTTCCACTTTCAAAAACAACAATATCATTATTATCTATAGCTCTTTGTATAGCAATTGTATCATCACTTTTCCCATCACCAATAGCATTTTCTGGGTAGTATTTCATTTTTTCTCCTAATATTTTTATTAAAAAATAATATATGAAATAACTTATAAACAACCTATTGCTTTTCTATTTTATATTAATTGTTTGCATTATTTGCTATTTTAATCTAAAACATTAAATCTAAGCATATTTCGTAGTTCTTTATTACCATTTTTTCTAAATTCCGATGGAGATTTATTAACATATTTTTTAAAAACTCGGTTAAATTGACTAAAAGAGCTAAAACCACATTCTTCGCCAATTTCTTTTATTTGCTTTCTTGAATTTATTAATAATCTTTGAACTTCTCTAACTCTTGTCATTTGAATATAATTTACTAAATTAAATCCTGTTATTATTTTAAATTGATGCGATAAATAGCAAGGACTAATTGAGAAATTATTAGCGATATCTTCTAAATTTAATTCTTTCTCTAAATTTAAATGAATATAACTAGAAATATCATAAATTTTTTGAGTAATTGAATTACCCACAAACTCAACTTCAAATTGATTATTATTTTGTTTTAAATAAAAATAATACAAAAATTCTAAGAATTTAGAATGAACAAATAAATAATTAGCTGTCATTTTTTGATGATGTATTGAAAAAATTTCATTTAATAAATTAAAAAGCATTTGTCTATCTTCCAAATTAAATCTAAAAATTGGTACTTCTTTATCAAATAGAGAAAGTATTTTTTTTAAATCATTTGATAATCCAAACATATTAAAAGGTATATTAAAATTAATTATTAAACGTTTTCTTGCTTGCCCTTGATGATACTTTGATTTATGCAATCTTGAAGGCTTTAATAATACAATATCATACCTTTTTAAATCATAATATCTACCTTCAATTATATGAGAAATTTTTTCATCTAATGGTATCATTATTTCATAAAAATTATGAAAATGTTGGAATTCCATATTAACAGCATACGTTCTAACATCGTAATCAAAAAAATAAAATAAATCATCTTTTTCATCATTAATCTTTATTTTATATTGTTCTATATATTTTAATTCAACATAATTCTGCATAACACTATTATTAAATTAAAACTAAAAAAACACAATCTTTTTTTGATACTAAAACAAAAAATGAGTAGATTTTGTCATAATTGGATATATTATATAATTAATAAAGTAAAGAAGGATAAAATGTCAAAAATTAAATATTTAATTCATACTAATGAAAGTATTAGCAGATGGTTAACAACTAATGTAACAAGTGAACCTTACAATTCACCAAAAGAAACCTTTAAAGCGAATATTAATTCAGGAGAAGGTTATGTGCAAATAATTTATCCAGTTAGGAAAGCTTTTTTAAAACAACATGATTTAAAAAAAGTTCAAAGATATAATAATAAATATGATAATATCTACTTCCCTTTTGAAAATAATAGAGTAGACTTTTCAACTTTTATTCATACACCTCATATAATGAGAGTTAATGCAAAAACCAATATTGAAATTGAGGACTCAAAACATTATAGCTTTGATATTTATACTTGTGGTGCTATAAAAATATGGATAGATAAAAAAGTTGTTATGGAATTTTCACCATTTACAAGAAATATTGCAAGTAAAAAGAGATTAGATATTTTTTTAAAGAAGGGAATCCATGAAATAGAGGTTTATGCTAAAGAACTAGCAGAAAGAGATGTTTTTTTCTATTTTGAAATACGAAATATAAATAAAGAGACAATAATAGGAAATCTTCCTTTTGAAGGAGATGCAAAAAAATTAAATAACTTAGAAACTTGGTTAAAGAGCTGTTTCTTTAGAAAAGATGTTTATAAAGAAGGAGATGTTAAATTAGAATTTTCTTCAATTCCTTTTAAACACAATTTAGAGTTGTTTCTAAAGATTGAAGATATAGAATCTCATAATATATTTAATAAAGATAATACTAATTTCAATATAAATAAAAAAGATACAACATTAACAATTGTTAATGTTAAAGATATAAAAACAGGGGTATATAAGATACAAGTTGGTGCAAAAATATCTAATCACACAATCTATAGAACATTATTAGTTGCAATTAGACCTCCACTAGCAATTGAAAACAATCCATCAATTACTGAAATTAAAAGAAAAAAACAAGCTTCTAATTATATAATTGAAAATGGGGAAGACACTATTACTAAAGCTCTATTAATGATTGAAAAAGAGAAACATGTTTCTAAAGAATGTGAAAAATATATATTAAATAGTCTTGAGAAAATTAACAAAAAAGAAGATTGTGCAGATTTTGTCTATTCACCAATGCTAATCTTAATCTACAAATACAAATCCAATTTATCAAACCAATTATATGATAAAATACATAAAGAAATAATTAATTTTAGATTTTGGATTGATGAACCTGGAAATGATGTAATGTGGTATTTTAGTGAAAATCATGCTTTACTTTTCCACACTGCACAATATTTAGCAGGGCAATTATATCCAGATGAAATTTTTACACTAAGCAATAGATTAGGTAAAAATCAAAAAGAAATTGGAAAAAAAAGATTAATAAAATGGTTTGAGGAATTTTTTAATTATGGTTTTGCTGAATGGAATAGTGCTACATATATACCGATAGATTTAATAGGTTTTTTCACTCTTTTTGAATTAGCAAAAGATAATGAAATTAAGAATTATGCAAAAAAAGCACTAGATTCTGTTTTTGAATTAATTGCTTATTCTTCTTATAATGGTATTCTATCTACATCCTATGGACGTTGTTATGAAAAAACTTTAAAAAGTAGAGAACAAGTTGAGACTTCTTTTATCTCATGGATTGCTTTTATGCAAGGATATATTGGACGACGAACTCAAGCTGTCCCACTTTATTGTATTTCAGAATACACACCAACTATTGATATTAATAATTATAATCCAAGAGAAAATGAAAGAATCACTTTCAAACAATCCCAAGGCAAAGATAAAGTAAATATTTATTCCTATAAAACACCTGATTATTTTATTTCTTGTGTTCAAGCTTTTAACCCATATAAACATGGACATCAACAACACATTATGAATATAACACTTGATAAAGAGTGTGAACAATTTTATATTAACAATCCAGGAGAAAGAGCTTTTAGTGGAGAAAATCGTCCAAGTTATTGGGCGGGTAATGGTACTAATCCTTTTGTAATTCAAGAAAAAAATAATATGTTAATGTTATTTAAAATTGATAAAAATGAGTTAGTCCATGCAATTCATGCTTATTTACTAAAAGAAAATTATGATCAAATAATTGAAAACAATAAATATTTATTTCTAAGAAAAAAAAATTCTTATCTTGCATTGTGGTTTTCCAATGATTATGTATTTACCACTGAAGGCGCAAATACAAATAAAGAACTTATTGCAAAAGGATTAAATCAAGGAATTGTATTAAAATGTGGTTCAAAATCAGAATATGAAGATTTCAAAACTTTTATCGCAAAATTCAAAAAGTCCCAAATTAATTATGATGAAAAAAGCAGCTCAATCTTTTTCAAAAGTTGGGATTCACCAAGTTTACAAATAATTGAAAAAAAAGCTTATATTGATGAAAAAGTAACAACTTTCGATTATGGATATTCTTTATCAATTGAAAAGGAAATTTTATGTTAGGTTTTAGAGCTCATGATTTTGGGAAATTTGAAGAAACTTCTAAGCTTATTCAAGAATTAAATAAGATACATAATCCAACATGCATTCAATTAGCATTAAATAAAGTTTTTACCCAATATGCATCTTATGAAGATTTATCAGATGAAAAAGCAATATCTATTTCTTCTGAATTAAATAAAAATAATATTGATATAGCTATTATAGGATCATATATTAATCCAATTCATCCAATTAAAGAAATAAGAGAGCTTGAATGGAAATCTTTCGAAAGTGCAATAAAAAAAGCTAAATATTTAAATTGTCCTTATATTGGAACAGAAACAGGAATAACAAATTTAAATGATGAATACGATATTGAAACATTTAATGACAAAAATTTAAACATTTTTTATAATTTTTTAGATAAAATGCTTGCTTTAGCAATAAAAAATGATGCAATTATATCTATTGAACCAGTTTCGAACAAGCATACAATTGCATCACTAGAGAGAACAATTAACATGATAGATAAATTTAAATGTGATAATTTAAAAATAATTTATGATAGTGTTAATATGATGGATATAAAAGGAATAAAAGAAAAAGATGGTATTATAAAAAAAATACCATCTTATCAAGCTCAAAAAAAATTTCATAATACAATTTTAAATGAAATAGGAGATTCTATTATTGCTTTACATATTAAAGATTTTAAAATTGATAATCATGGTAATAAAATTGGAGATTTACCTATATCTACAGGAGTAATGAATTATAAAGCTCTATTTGATAGTTTAAAAACTTATAATATTAAAGCACCAAAAATATTAGAAATGGTAAACATAAAAACTCTAAATCAAATAATAAATATGCTAAATGAACTTGATATTTAATTTAAATAAAACTAAAAATATTAGCATAAATAACACTAATTATATCAGAAAAATGGCTCACTCCCAAACTCTGTGTGATTTTATTTGATGGAGGATTTATTACATAAGATTTGCTACTTGCATCAACATCATAATAATCAACTATGATTTCATTTTACTTATCCCTAGTTAATTTTTATAATTTATCTTTTTTACTTTCTTCCATACTTTCCTTTTATCTAGAATATAAGGAATCTAAAAATGAACAATATAATTTGTTTTAATTTATGTGAGTATATAAAAAGAAAAAAGAGGCCGATAAAGAAATAACATCAACATAATTATTTTCAGCAAATAATGAAGGAGCATTTTCCCATATTTCAAGTTTTATTAACTTCTTTTCTTTTATGATATCATTATTATTTATAATCCTTATATCTTGATTATTAAAATTTTTATATTTCAATTTATCTTTTCATATTTTTTTATGTTGCAGAAAACGCTCAAATAGCATATAATGTGTTCCTTAACGCAAGCAAATAGGAGATTGAATTATGAAACATTTAAAAGATTATAGTTTTTGGTTTTTAACAGGTTCACAAGATTTATATGGAGATGAAACTTTAAGTAAAGTTGAAGATCATACTAAAGAAATGGTTAGAGAGTTGAATTATTCAAAAAACATCGTATGTAATATTATTCAAAAAGATATATTAATTAATGCAAGAAACATTGAAAAAACAATTAAAGAAGCAAATTTAGATGATAAATGTGCTGGAATTATATGTTGGATGCACACCTTTTCTCCAGCGAAAATGTGGATTAACGGATTAAATGCTTTAAATAAGCCTCTATTACAAATAAATACACAATTTAATAAAACAATTCCTTATGATTCAATTGATATGGATTTCATGAATTTAAATCAAAGTGCTCATGGAGATAGAGAATTTGGATATATTACATCAAGAATGAATCTTAATAGGAATGTAATAGTTGGATACTGGAAATCGAAAAGATTCCAAAAAAGAGTATCAAAATGGATGCGAGCTGCTGCTGCAACAAGTGCAACAAAAACCTTAAATGTTGTTAGATTTGGAGATAATATGCGAGATGTTGCAGTAACTTGTGGAGATAAGATTGAAGCATATATAAAACTAGGTTGGAATATACCATATTATGGAATTGGCGATTTAGTTGAAAAAATAAACAAAGTAAAAGAGACTCAAATTGATTTATTAATGGAAGAATATAAAAGAGATTTTATTATTAAAAATAATGATGAATATAATATTTCTCATATAAGAGAACAAGCAAAAATTGAAATTGCTATAGAAGAATTTTTAAATGAAAATGATGGAGAAGCTTTTACAACAAATTTTCAAGATTTACATGGAATGAAACAACTTCCAGGACTAGCATGTCAACATTTAATGAAAAAAGGATACGGTTTTGCAGGTGAGGGCGATTGGAAAACTGCAGCAATGGTCAGAACTCTTAAACTGATGGGAGAAGGTCTTGATGGTGGTTGCACTTTTCTAGAGGATTATACATATAATCTTGAAGAAGAAAATATGTTTAATTTAAGTTCTCATATGCTTGAAATTTGCCCATCTCTTGCGAAAGGAAAAGCTAATATTGAAGTTCATCCTTTAGGTATTGGAGACAAAGAAGATCCTGCAAGATTAGTTTTTGATGCAAGCAAAGCAGAAGGAATTACTGTTTCTATTATCGATTTAGGAACAAGATTAAGGATTGTTTCAAACAAAGCCTCTTTATTAGAATGTGATAAAACTTTTGAAAAACTTCCTGTTGCAAGAATTTTATTAGATCCTAAACCAAATTTCATTACATCAAGTGAATGTTGGATTTTATCTGGAGGAGGCCATCATAATACTTTCACAACTCAAATTGATGAAGAAACCCTAGAGTTTTATTCAGAAATTGTTAATTTAGAATTATTAAAAATAAATGAGGAGACAACAATTTCTTCCTTTAGAAATCAAGATAAATGGAATAGAGCATATTATGGATAAATACAAAGAACTTAAAGAAGAAACGTATTTAGCAAACTTAGAAATTCCAAAACAAGGATTAGCAATATATACTTGGGGAAATGTGTCTGCTTTTAATAAAAACCTAGGAGTTTTTGCTATTAAACCGTCAGGTGTTTCATATGATAAATTAAAAATAGAAGATATGGTTATAATTGATTTAGAAGGAAATAAAGTTGAGGGAAAATTAAATCCTTCCTCTGACACACCAACTCATCTTGAATTATATAAACATTTTGATGGAATTTATGGTATTACTCATACGCATTCCCCTTATGCAACAGCATGGGCCCAAGCAATGAAATCTATATCTCTTTTAGGAACTACTCATGCGGATCATTTAGCTAATCCAATTATTTGCACAAAAGCATTGAATAACGACGAAGTTGAAACTGAATATGAAAAAAATACTGGGTTATTAATTTATAAAACTTTTGAAAATCCAAAAACAGCTCAAGAAATATTAAATGTTGGCAAGTTTAATCAAGATAAAATTGATCCAATTGAAAATCCAATGGTATTAGTTGGAGGCCATGGTCCTTTTGCATGGGGAAAAGATGCCATTTCAAGTGTATATAATGCGAGAGTTTTAGAAGAAGTAGCTAAAATGGCAATGTGGGTTAATAATATTAATCCAAATTTCTCTCAATTACCTTCACATATAATAAAAAAACATTATGATAGGAAGCATGGGAAAAATGCATATTATGGACAAAAATAATTGCTTTCAAATTTAAAAAATTTACTTTATACTTAATTAAAATATACAAAATATTAGGATTTAATAATGAAAATAGCAGAAATAGCTAAAGCTGCTGGAGTTTCAGTTGGAACAGTAGATAGAGTACTTCATAATAGAGGAAGGGTTTCTATTGAAACAAAAACAAAAATTGAAAAAATAATTAAAGAAAATGGATATGTACCAAACGCAATGGCAAGAAATCTAAAAATGGGCTCAAAATTAAAATTTGGAGTATTAATCCCAAAATTAAATTCTGAGAACGGCTATTGGAACAAAATTCATAGAGGAATAATAAAAGCTTCTAAAGAAATAGAATCTTTTAATATTTCTATAGAAATATTAGAGTTTGACAGAGAAAAAAATGATGATTTTTTAAATTCCGGCAAAGTTCTATTAGAAAAAAAAGTTGATGCAATTGCGTTAGCTCCAGTAATACATAACGAATCAAACAAACTTATAAAAGAACTTAATTCAATACCATACGCATTTTTTGATTCTTCTCTTTTTAATTCAAATCCAATATCTGAAAATGTACAAAATGCATATAAAGCAGGTTGGTGTGCTGCAAGATTAATTGAACTTTTTAATAAAAATGGAAAAAACTTTATTTGCATTCAAATGCACAACAATGCTTATAATCAAATTCAAAGAGCAAAAGGATTTATGGATTATTTTTCAGATAAAGAATTAACAATAAAAAATTACATATGGAATAAAAATTATATAAATAATTTTATTGATAAAATCATTTTAGAAAATAAAAATATTGACGGTGTTTTTATTACAAATGATGCAACTGGCCTTTTTTCTAAATATTTTAGAAAAAAATATAAAAATAATTTATTCCCAATAATTGGATTTGATTTAGTAGAAAACAATAAAGAGGAGCTTAAAAAGGGAAATATTAGTGCTTTGATATCACAATCACCTGAAATTCAAGGATATAATACTATTATGGATTTATATAAGATTATATTTTTAAAGCAAACAGAGCTTTCTAAAAAAAACAATATTCCAATCAATATTATCATAAAAGAAAACTTATAAATAAGCTGTTGCAAAAAAACAACAGCTTTTATATTTACTATACAAGCTCTACAGCTTTTCTCTCAATATCTAATCCTCTATGATATTTTTCAAAGAAAGTATTAAAGCCCTTAACATCTTTCTGATCTGCCATAATAGTAACTTTTTCTGAATTTTTAAAAACTTTTTCATCTAAATAATCTTCAAGTGTTTTATTTTTATTTATAAATGATGCAAGAATAGCTATTCCCCACGCACCACCTTCTCCTGCACTTGATAATACAGAACAAGGAGTATTAGTTGCAGCCGACATAATATTTTGTCCAACTTCAGCAGTTTTAAAAAATCCTCCGTGGCCATTTATTTCATCAATTTTTACATTTTCATCATCAAATAATATATTAAGCCCAGTTCTAAGAGCACATAAAGAGGTAAATAACTGAGATCTTATCAAATTACCTACATTTAATTCACTATTTGGATTTCTAAGCATTAATGGTCTTCCTTCACTAAAACCTGTAACATGTTCTCCACTTAAATATCCATATGAGAGAATATCATCACAAGAAGGATGAGCTTTTAAAGCTTCAAATAAAATTACATCATATAATTGAGGTTTACTCAAATTTCCACCTGTTAAATCCATAACTTGCATAAATAATTTCATCCATTTATCTATTTCTCCACTGCAGTTATTTGAATGAGCCATTGCAACAGGTAAGCCTGAAGGTGTTGTTACTAAATCTAATTTTTCATACAATTTTGATAACTCTTTTTCTAAAACAATCATTGCAAAAACGCTTGTACCTGCACTTACATTACCAGTTCTTGCTCTTACAGCATTTGTTGCAACCATTCCAGTTCCAGCATCTCCTTCAGCAGGACAAACGGGAATATGACATTTTAAATCACCATCTTTATCTAATAAAGCAGATCCATTCTTACTCAATTT
>CAZPTG010000037.1:0-13910 GCA_964589355.1 uncultured Spirochaetaceae bacterium | reverse complement strand
ATTCTATCAATACATTCTGTTGCAATATCAACAGCACTACTAAAGCCAAAAGTTAAATCAGTACCCCATATATCATTATCTATAGTTTTAGGAAGACCTATAACATTAAGCCCTTCTTGAGATAAAAGAGCTGCTGTTTTATGAGTACCCGCTCCACCTAAAGTAACCAATAAATCTAAATCCAAATCTTTATAAGTTTTCTTCATCTTATCTATTTTTGAATCACCATTTCTATCTTCAACTGTCATTAATTTATATGGTTGTCTACTAGTTCCTAAAATAGTTCCACCTAAATTTAATATCCCAGAAAAATCTTCTTTTTTTAAAACTCTATGTTCATTATGTATTAAACCATAATAGCCATCGGTAAATCCGTAAAGGGTGACATTTTTAATTTGATTAAATACATATTTACTAAAACCTCTTATTACTGCGTTTAAACCAGGGCAGTCCCCTCCACTAGTTAAAATACCAATTTTCATATTATCTCCTTGAGTTTATTTTATACATTCATTTTATAATATTTTTTTCTGAATAGAAACATTTTTTTTACACCTTAGTGCAAAATAACAATCATGAATAAAACTATCTAATAAATCATTATTACTATAATCACTATAAAAATCTAAAATTACAAATCCAGCTCTTGTTAATCCCCCAATTAAATTATCCATAGTATGACTAAATTCTAATGTATCATGACTTTCAATGATTTTTTCAACTTCTTTTTTTGATAAACTTTTTATATCTGAATAAGGGATAGTATATTTTACTTTTAATTTGTTTCTTAATAAATCTTTTTCTCTAAATAAATATAAGATAGGATTAGTAGCACTAGTTATAAATTCGCCACCTTCTTTTAATACTCTAAAACATTCTTTATATACTTTTTCTACATCATTAATAAAACATGTTGAACTAGGATTATAAATATAATCAAAACTATTATCAGAAAAATAAGACAAATCTTGCATATCACCTTTAACGATATTTATATTTAAATTAAATTTCTCAGCAGTTTTTTTATCTTGGTTTAATTGCTCTTCACTAATATCAAATACACTCACATCATTATTAGCTGCAGCTAAAACAATAGATTGTTGTCCCCCCGCACAAGCTAGTGCTAATATTTTTTTATTTTTCATAGGTCTTACCCAATCTTGTTTTACATATTTAGAAGGAGTCAAATATATATTAAATACTCCATTTTTTGCATTTTCTATCTCTTCTTTACCTACTGGCAATGTCCAAAAGTTTTCATTTTCAACTTCACTATCCCATGCTTTGGAATTGATTTCTTGATAAGTTTTCATATACAAATATATTACTCTTACTTTTAATAGATTACAACACAATTAAAGTAATTCAAAAATACAGTTTAAAGGATACAAAACTAATGAATTACTTGACGAGAATTAGTTCTTGGTGTATCTTTCAAATCATTAAATAAATTATGCGGCTATGGTGAAATTGGTAGACACGCAAGCTTGAGGGGCTTGTGAGCGTAAGCTTGTGCTGGTTCAAGTCCAGTTAGCCGCATTTAACTTATTATAAGTTATAACTCATTTTACTAAAAAAAACATAGAGCCTCATCTCTATGTTTTTCTTTTAATTAATTCTTAATAATAACTATCTATAATTGTTTAAAAATCATTCATGAAATATCTATTATACAATACTTATATATTACAAGATCTCTTAGTTTTTAATTTTTTGCTTTCTTTTTATTTTATCAGGAGATATTGATCCTATAGATACTATAGTTTTTAAAGCTTCTTCAACAGAAATATCTAATTCTGTATAATCGTCTTTGTTTAAATAAATTAAAAATCCATTAGTAGGATTTGGTGTTGTAGGAATAAAAATTGCAGTTTTTACTTCTTCATTTATAACAATATTTTCTTTAGTAATAAAACCAAGACTTTTACTCAATTTATCATTTGGGAAATTTATAAATACAACTTTTTTAAAATTAGAAGATCCTTTTTTCGAAAAATTATCTGTAATATCTTTTAAAGGTGTATAGATTGTTTTAATTATAGGTAATTTTAAAAATAACAATTCTACTAAAGTTCTAAGCTTTTTTCCGAGAAGACTATTAACTAATATTCCTATAACAAATATTAATAAAATAGTAATGGCAAATCCCAATCCAGGTATTGGTTTATCTAAGTACTGTAACAATATCTTTTCAAAAAAGGCATCACCGATTATTACAACTTTATATAAAAGCCAAACAGTTAAGCCCATTGGCAATATAGCAAAAAAACCTGTTAGAAATCTATTTACAATATAGTTTGATAATTTTGTATTTTCTTTTTTCATAATTATTCCTTTTTGTATTACTAGGATAATATATTTTGTTTATAAAAAGAACAAGTGCATAAAAATAAAACTATAAAATCGGTAATATAATTCATAAATTGAATGTTATAAATAGAATAATATAAAAACTATAACTCAAATAAAAAATACCTTTTCTTAAATTTTTATAATAGAAAGATCTTTATTAATAAATATAATTTTGAATAAAAACAACAAGATCCCTGAATAAGAGAGTATTACTCAGAGATCTTTATTTCTGATTAATGGCTTATTATCTAATAGTTAAGCCCATTGTTGCTGAGAATGTTGCTAAAATATTTTCAGTGTATCTAGGATCGCTTGAAGCTACTGACCAATTAGAATCAGAATACTCACTAGTGCCTTTAGCAGTTCCTCCTAAGAAACGGAGATTTCCAAATATTTCTACATTATGTTTCAATTGATAACCAGCTCTTAAAGAAGCATCTAAAATAGAACCTTCGAATTCAAAATCTGCTCCATTAATAAAAGCAGAAGAAGCATAAAGCCCTGTAATATCTGCACTCAAATTAATATTATAAGGAGTCTCCCATCTTGAATAAATATGAAAAGCAGGAACAGGTCCAACATTTTGAGAGACAACAACTTCTTGTGTATTATCAACATCATCGCTTATTTCTTTAAAAACTATTGAAGCATTTCTAATTTGAAGAGAAGCGCCAATTCCTAGTACTAATTCTTCTTCTTCTAATAAATCATAAGAATAAGAAACTCTCCAAAAAGGAAATCCATATTTTATTTCAACAATTGAATTAGCAGGAAAGTCTTTATTATCAAATATTACCTTCTCTTCAAAAGGTACTACTGTATTAATTTCAAGAGGTTGATATAAAAAAGATACACGATGTCTATCATTAATTATTGCCCCTACATTAAATCTTTCAAAGGGGAATAGTATATCTTGTCCACCTTGAGTTACATAATTAAATAAATCATTTGTATTTCCACCAATTTGAATTTTATGATTAATAACAGAAACTAGACCAGTTTCATATTCAATAAAAAACTGAGCTGGTGATTCTTCTTCATTAATTAAAGAATTATTAGTGTTTGAATAAATTGAACTTGAAAAGAAAATTAATAGAACAATAAAAATAGTTAAATATTTTTTCACAATAGAACTCCTTGTATATTGATTTTTATACTACATACCTAAAGTATAGTTATCTATATAAACATTTGTCAACAAATAATAAAAACCTTTTTTTTAAAGAGTAAACAACCAAGGTCTTTCAACAAAAATAACAAGATCTAACAACTTTTCATCAAAAATAGAATAGCATTCAGGCATATTTGTATTAATATATCCATTTTTTACAATTACACTACCATCATCATAAATTACTTTTAAGGTATAAGAATGTGTATTTATATAATGAGCTTTTATTTCTTTCCATGTTGAAAAATCAAAATTTGAAAAAAACTCTTCAACTTCTGTTTCTTCTAACTTAAATTCATATTTTTTCATTTGCCCTAAATAAACCATTGGATATAAACAATGATTTATATAACCATTAGATGAAATTTCAATGGATTGTTTCACATATTTAGGCATTCCATTTCTTTGAATATCTAAAACTAAATTTTTTACTTTCTTCATATTAACTCCATAACTATCTTAGCATAGCAACTAAATTCTAAATACTAAAATTTCAAATAATTTTATTTTTCCAATAAAAATCAAACAAATTCTATTTTTTTATTTTTATTAGATACTATGCTTATATCTAACAAAATATAGAGTATCCAAATAAAATGCTTTTTTGATTATATTAAATGTTTATATTTCAATTAAACTAAATTAATGCAAAAAAAACATAGAGCCTCATCCCTATGTTTTTTTTGTACTTAATAAAGTTATTTTATTTACAATAAACCTTAATTAATGAATCTGCATTATCAACTTCTACACTTAAAAGCTCTAAAGCATCCATCAAATTTTTAACATTTTCAGGACTTAAGTCTGAAAAATCAAAATTCATTCCCTGATTTTTTAAACCATCATTAATTTGATCTTGAGCCTCTTTAGGTATTAAACCTGCAATATTAAACCCTGCTTTAATTAAAGGAAAAGGTACTTTTACAAAAACTTTTCCAATTTTTTTACCTTCAACAGTATCTTTTGGTTCAATATTCACATACAAAAATTTAGCCTCACCTAAATTTATTGAATCCTTTTCCTTCTTCAAAGCCGCATCTAAAAGTTGACTAGCTTCTTCAACATTGATTTTGCCATCACTAAGCATTTCTAAAATTTTCTTCTTTTCTTCACTCATAAAAATCCTCATTTTACTAAAATTTTAATATCTTCTTCATCATTATTTATAATGATGATTAAATTTTTCATAGAATTAAAAATAACAGGTAAATTTAAAAATATTTTTAAATATGCTTTAATATCATTAAATTCATTGCTAAAAATTATAAAAAACAAATATACAACTAGTGAAATAACATAAAAAGGAAGCAATAAAACATAAATAATTATTAATGGAATAAAAAAATTAATTTTTTTCCCATTTTTTTTTGTTACATACCCTCTTATTAACATTGCACTCATAATTTCAATTCCTTTAAAGCCTCATTAACATTGATATCACCTGAAGAAATTTTATCTAATATATTTGAAACAGATTCACTATCTTCTTTTTCTTCAATTCTTAAATCATAGTCATAATTATCAATTTTTTTTGATAATTCATTTAATTTATTTTTAACAGTTGGATAACTAATATTAAATAATTTCTCCATTTGCTTTATAGATCCATGTGTTTTAATAAAAGCCGCAATAAATTTCTGATCCTCAACATTTAATGTTGCTAAAGATGATAATTGAAAATCGCCTTCTATTGAAATATTATCTTCTAAAACATAAACTTTTTTTACTAAAAATTTTTTCCCTTTACAAAGTTCAAATAGTTTTTTCCAATTATGCATTTCAACTCCTTATGAATATAAAGTAACATACAATATTAATAATATCAAGAACTTTTATTAATATTTTTAATATTTTTAATATTTATTATTAATTTAATTAATTATTTTAATATTATTGGTTAATTATATTTATTTTCACTTAAATTATTATTTTTCAATTTATTAAATCTTTTATATAATAAATTAATTCTAACCAGTTTTAGTAATTTCTTATAAACATAAAAAAATAGAGAACAAAATATTCTCTATTTTTTTAAATATATAATAAAGACTAAATACTATTCATTTTTTATTATTTTGGAGTTTAAATCTTTTTTGTATAACTTATTTACAAACAAAATAATAATAGTAGGTACTAATAAAATAAAAAAATCAAAATCCTCTATTCTATTTTCAACAATATAAGAAACAATGTTAAAAGCAAATACAGAAAAAATCATTATAATAGAGCCAAATATTTCTTTTACAAATAACAATAAGGAACCAACTGTATATAATAAAGGAATCAATATTAATAAAATAATTTCATAGCTAACCATTTTACTAATAGAGTCTAAATTGAATTCACCTATAAAAATAACAATAATAAAAAAAGAAATTAATATAGAAAATACTTTTGCTAATAACAAAATAAGTCTAATAATTTTATAATTCACTTGATTATCCTTTTTTATAAATTATATACCTAATTTATTATTTTTCAATTAATATTCTTCACTTTATTTAAAATCCCAATCAGGCTTTAAAAGGATATTCTCATCGAAAATTATAAGTTAATAGTGTTCAATCAATATCTAAAGAACATTTTTAATAAAACTAATAATGAGAAAAAAGGTGTTAACTTAATAACACCTTTTTAACAATATTTTATGATTTATATATTATTTAATATTATTTTTAATTGCCATTATTTGATCAGAATTTAAACCAATTTTCAATAAATATTTTTCAGCAATCATTGATAAATTTTCATTAGAAACATCAACACCATCAGCAATATTAACTAGCATATTATATGGGGTATCTGCAATATAATCATATTGTTTTGTACCTTTTTCTACTCCATAATAATTTGCATAACTCATCATATAATCTGATTGAATTTCTTCTAAAGTTGCATTCATTAATGATTCTAAGACAACTGCAGCAAAACCAGCTCTATCTTTTCCTTCATTACAATGAATTAAATAAGGCGCTTCATTTTCACTCATAAAAATAAAACCTTTAGCTAGTTTTTGACCAAATTCTAAAGAAGTATAATCAACATCCATATCTAATAATATAACTCTATTATTTTCATACATATCTTTATACCAATCGATAGTTTCAACATTCTCTAAATAGCTCTCTTCACTATCAGCTAAATTAATTATAGTTTTTATATTCTTCTCTTGAGCCAAATCTTCAGCATATGGAGCTCTAGCATCACCTAATGCAGGATTACAAGATCTATATACTTTTCCACTCTCAATATCCCCTGCTGATATTGTTCTAAAGTTTGCAAAAATTTCATCACTCATATAATCAACTCTATTTTCAGATCTAGTTAAATGCCTTGTTTCATATTCTAATAAATAAGCACCTTTATCATCCATTGTTAAAACAATCTTAGAGCCTTCACTTGCTCCTGTTTTCTTTAAACAATTGCCATAATTAATTGCAAAATAAACTTGATCTTCTTTTATCCTGATTAAAAAACTACCGACATCAACATCACTATATGTTGAAACAATTGGAGCAGTATAATTTGAACCATTTAAACTAATATTTAGCATATCACCATATTCATAGCCTTCTTCCATCAAAACTGTTGCTGATATGTCTGTTTCCAAATTACCATATTTATCTGCTTTAACAATTTCTCCCTGAATTTCATTATAGCTGAGAGCTTCTTTTTTCATACCCTCTTGCACTCTCGCATTTGTAGTACTACAACTAGATAATACAAAGACTAAAGAAATTAGTAATAAAAAGAAAATATTTCTTACTTTTTTCATAATTCACACCTCCTATCTAATGTGGATTTATATTATCCACCTAACAACTATAAAATGCAATATTAAATTACAATAACATATATCACAAGTTAATTAATGCTAACTATATAAAAATATACTAAATCGTTATATATATTAGTTACAAGCTTAAAATTTAAGAAAACTTATATATATTCCTTATATATATTAATTAAATTAAGTTAGCTATTGCTAATATTTGAAATTAATTATATTATAAAATTAACAATAAATTTAGAACTACTAATTTTATTATGCTAATATGATAAAAAAAAGGAGATAATTTTATGGATTCTGTTATTCTCGGTCTATTTATACCATTCTTTGGTACTACCTTAGGCTCAGCAATGGTTTTTTTAATGAAGAAAGAAATGAGTGCAAATATACAAAAAATGTTATTAGGATTTGCCTCAGGTGTTATGATTGCTGCATCTGTTTGGTCATTACTACTTCCAGCTATAGATATGGCGGCAAATCAAGGTTTAATTGAATGGATACCTGCTAGTATAGGATTCTTAATTGGAATATTTTTTCTATTACTATTAGATAAATTAATTCCTCATTTACATGCTAAAAGCAATCATAAAGAAGGAATCCATTCAAATCTAAAAAAGAGAACAATGCTAATTTTAGCTATTACACTTCATAACATTCCTGAAGGTATGGCTGTCGGAGTTGTTTTTGCTGGGCTTTTAGCTAACAATTCTCTAATTTCTGTATCAGGAGCTTTTGTGCTTTCTATAGGAATTGCAATACAAAATTTTCCAGAGGGAGCTATAGTTTCTATGCCACTACAAGCTGAAGGAGGCTCAAAAGGGAAAACATTTACATATGGTATGTTATCTGGAATAGTTGAACCAATAGCAGCAATTATTACTATATTATTAACTCAATTAATATCTAATCTTTTACCTTATTTCCTAGCTTTTGCAGCTGGAGCGATGATATATGTTGTTGTAGAAGAACTTGTTCCTGAATCTCAAATGGGAGAACATTCAGATATTGCAACAATTTCTATAGCAATAGGATTTGTATTAATGATGGTATTAGATGTTGCTTTAGGATAAGCTATTACAAATTAAACTTTACTTATTTTTTTGCTTGGCTTGTCAAAATTCTTGTATTTAATTTATATAAATAATTATAATTTTTAAAATTAGTGCCACTTTAAAAAAACAAATGGCACTTTTTTTCTCTGCATTCTTCTCTTATTTCAAAACTCAATCATAATCTAATACTCTTGCTTTATCATAATAATTATACCCAATCAGAGAGAAGTCATTTTTAACTAGATGAACTCTTTAATTAAAACCAAAAAAGTTAGATTGTCTTATCTTTTTATTATTTTTAAAAGGTAAATAATATTTATTGCTCTTATAATAAATTTGTGTCACCATTTTTATTAAAATCACCTTTTTGGTATATAGCTATCTATATACTAATAATGAATAACATCTTCAGAATAGACATGTATAGCATTTTTCCCATTCTTTTTAACATGATACAACGCTTTATCTGCATTAAGCATTAAATCTTTGTATGTTGTACTACCTCCTGCACCTTTACCTATACCATAAGATAAGCCAGCACTAATACTCATATTAGCTTCTTTATATTTCATTGAAATTTCTACAATTTCTTCTTTAATCTTTTCTAAAATACCTACAACATTTTCTTCCTTTTTATTATAAAAAGCTACAACAAATTCATCACCACCAAAACGGCAAGCTATATCTTCTTCATTAATATTATTTTTAATACTATTTGCAACTTTAACTAATATTTCATCCCCAATTAAATGTCCATATACATCATTAAGCTTTTTAAAATTATCCAAATCAAAAACAGCTAGATGAATTGGTTTTTTAGATTTCGATAGTAGATCATCTATTTTACAATTTCCTGACATTTTATTATTTAATGCTGTTAAATGATCTATTTGATTCAACTTTGCTTTTACAATATATTCAAGCATAATTTTAAGCATAATTATTGTTACTGCAACAAATATAGCACCCCAAAAAAGAATTTGAGCCAATATTATTTCAAAAGTAGTAATACAATCTTGCCCTCTTAAAGATAAAAAGATTATAAGATATCCAATAAAAAAGAATATTATTAATATATGAAATATATTGTTAATAATAGTTATTTTTTTTGATATAATTCCGAATTCAACACTTTCTTCTCTTCTAAAAGAATAAAATAAATAAACACAAGCTAATAATATTATAGCTCCAATTAAAATAAACACACAATTAATCATTACATCTCTCCCCTTATTGATTGACTAAAATATTACCAATTGATTATAAAAAAAGATATAAAAAATAATTATAACTCATATATTTGTTATAGAGAAAAAAATAATATCAAATTTATTGCATTTTCTTATAAATTTTCTTTGCACTTTTATGAATTTGGGGTGTCCCTTTCCCCATTCTAATAGCCTTTAATACACCATCAATATCATCGACATAAGTTCCACCTAAAATATTTATAGGAGTATCTTTATATAAGTTTTCATCCATTATTGTAGAAGGTCCTAAAACAGCTACAGATTTTGAAAAATCTTTTATTTTTTCATAAATTGAAGAAAATGTATTATTAATAAAACTTGTTGCAGTAATTATAAGTGCAGAGGCTTCATCTTCTACAAAAGAATAAAAATCTTTCTCATCTCCAATTTCTTTTCCAATATCATAAGCTACAACTTTTACACCCTTTTTCTCAAACTCTTTTACAATAGGAAGAAAATAACCAATCATAGCTACACTTTTTCCCTCTTTTAAATTCAAATCATCAAATAAAGAATTATTATCAACATATTTTACAATATTTTCATCAAGTTGAGTTAAAGCATTTATCATTGCTATTACAACAGCTCTACTAACAGGATCTTTATACTTTCTTATTGATAACAACAACTCATAACAGCTTTTATTTTCAAAATCCTCATCAACTTTATATACTGTACAAGATTTTTTCGAATCAATTAATGTACAGCAAACTCCACAACAGCCATTATTTAATTCAACAGCAGTATACCCTAAACCAATATTAATTGTTTTTACAAAATTTTCTTTAGCTTTTTCGCTAAATATTTCTATAATTCTCTCATCAAAATTTATCATAATTTATATACTATCATTTTATTTTTTATAATTCAATAAAAAACAAATGTCAAAAACTTCACTCCTCTATATATTTTAATACCATAATAAAAAGTATCAATCTAAATATTCTTGTTATTTATTATTGAAAAATAGTCTTTCAATCATTATGTTATTTATATGAAAGGTAAAATAAATGGAAAAATATAAAAAACAATTAGTTTTAGCAAGTGATAAAACAGATCTAAAGGATTTTGCGAAAAGACATGAAACAATTTTTCAACTTGAAAATGCAAAATCTGATTCATTTAATATATCAGGACCAACAAGTTGTCATTACATTGTGACATCTAATAAACTTTTTGATTTATATTATGATGATGAAGATTATGATGAAGCATTAGATATTGCAAAAGAAATATTTGATTTACTAAAAAATAATGATGATATAAACTTTAAAAGTGAAGCTATAATCAATTTAGCAATGGCATTTTTAAAAAATGGAAATATTACTAAATCTAAAGAAATTACAAATAAATATAGCTTTGATACTTCAAATCCTAAATATCCATATTACTGTATTTTAAAATCTAATTTAGCAAATGTTTTTAAGAATAATACAGAAGAAATTTATTATTTACAAAAAGCTTTTAATGAGTCAATTAAAAAAAATTATAAAAAAGAAGAAACCTCTAATATATTATTAGCAATCGCTTTATTTTATGAAAGAAATAAAATATATGATAAAGCATTTTCAATGTATTTAGAAATATTCAATAATTCAAATGATTTAGTATTATCTCTAAATAATGAGGAAAGGTTTTCTTTCTTAATAAGACTTGCTAATTTAGCTATTATCAACAATAACAATTCATTTGCAAAAGAGATTTTAATAAAATGTAAAACTGGCATTCAATCTAAATTAAAGAAAACACATCCATTAATTAAAATGGTTAATAAAGCTCTTGAATCTATTGAAAAAAAGAATAATTAAACCTTGTTATTTTCAATATTTTTTTCTAGTATATTTTTATGGGAATGAATGTCTCCCTGGATACTTATCCAAACCGCTATAAGCTGATGACTTCTGTTAAAAAAACAGAGGTATCTTTTTTCATGCCTCGAAAGGAAAATATTTATGCTGTTTAGCATTGCACTTATTGTTTTATTAGGACTTCTTTCTAAAGTTGTTTTTTCGAAAATAAAATTACCATACATTATTGGAATGTTATTTATCGGAATAATATTAGGACCTCATTCACTTAATATTTTACATCCAAATATCAGTATTATTTCCTCAGATTTAAGAGAAATTGCACTTATAATAATATTAATGAAAGCAGGTCTTTCTCTTGATATTAAAGATTTAAAAAAAGTCGGTAGACCTGCAATTTTATTATGCTTTTTACCTGCTACATTTGAAATTTTAGGATACTTATTAATAGCACCTAAACTTTTAAATATTCCATTGCTTGAAGCTGGGATAATTGGTTCTGTTATGGCTGCAGTTTCACCTGCTGTAGTGGTTCCTGCAATGACTAAGTTCATAGACGAAAAAAAAGGAACTAATAAATCAATTCCTCAAATGATACTTGCAGGATCTTCGGCTGACGATGTTTATTGTATTGTTATTTTTACAGCTTTGGTTACATTAGCTAAAGGAGGAGAAGTTCATGCTTCAGCTTTATTAAATGTACCAATTTCACTAATCACTGGAATAACATTAGGTGTATTAAGTGGTGAAATCCTTGTAAGATTTTTTAAAAAATTCCATATGAGAGATACTGTAAAAGTCCTTTTACTTTTATCAATTAGTTTCTTATTTATTACACTTGAATCATATTTGAAAGGAAAACTTCCTCTATCTGGTTTATTATCTATAATTAGCCTTGGATTAACAATAAAAGCTCACTACCCTATTTTATCCCAAAGACTAGCTCCCAAATTTTCAAAACTTTGGATTGGAGCTGAAATTCTACTATTTGTTTTAGTCGGAGCTTTAGTTAACATTGAATACGCTAGTCATGCAGGCATTAAGATGATAATAATGATTTTTATAGGTTTATCTTTTAGAACAGTAGGGACATATATTGCTACCTCTAAAACCGGATTAACTTTTAAAGAACAACTCTTTTGCCTATTTAGTGAATTACCAAAAGCAACAGTTCAAGCTGCTATGGGAGGACTCCCTCTAGCTTTAGGTTTAGCTTGTGGGAATTCAGTATTAACTTTTGCAGTATTAGGAATTTTAATAACAGCACCCATAGGCTCCTTTTTAATTTCTTTTTCTGGAAATAAATTTTTAGAAAAAGAGTAATCTTAATAATTTTAAAAACTTACTAGCATACAAGCTAAGTATAAGTTACAATAGATATAGATAATTAGTGCTTATTGCTTATATCTATGAGGTATATTATGAAATATAAAAATATAAAAATTTTCTCAAATCTATTATTAGTTCTACTAATAATTATTTCTTTAGTAGCTTGTAACAAGAAAGAAGACTCTACTAAAGTTAAAGAAACATCTACAAGTGAGCAAGTTATAGATCAAACAAATGAATCAAAAGTAGTAGAAGAAGAAATTAAAGCTCCTATCAAAGAAGAGATAACAAAAGAAATTTTTGATGAATCAAAATTAGGGTACAGTGTAAAAAACAACCAAGTATTATTAAATGATAAACCTTTTGCTACAACTTCAAAAGTAGAAGAAACAACTAGAGATGAAGATAAAACAACTTATCATTTCTACGATGGTGCTGCATTAGTAATCAAATCTAATGGAGATTTAATTGTTGATTTCCCAATTAGACTTACATTGTTAATTGATAAAGATTTTACATCTTTTGAAACATTATACAAAGGTGAAACTTTAACAAAAGCTAATATTGTTGATTTTATAACTGAAAATAATTGGTATACAATCGATTATGGAAATAATATAAATTTAAAATTTAATAATGAAACTTTGATATTTTTAACTAATAATTTAAAAATCATACAAAAAGAAGATAGTTGTGAAACTGTTTTTAAAGATTTCATTATTAGTAATAGTAAAATATCTTCAGTTGATGCGACATCTTCTAATATGATTAAAATCAATTATGAAGATAATAATAAACTAACTCATATTGTAGGGGGATCTACAACATTTATATTTCAATCTGGAACAGCTGTTGAATCAGATGGAAAAACTACAAAAATAAAAAAAGATGGACAAGAAACTATAATCAACGGTGATATAAAAAATATAGATTATATAGAAGAAACTAACAATATCTTATTAGAAACTAGTGAAGAAAAAATCACACTAGATACCTCTGGTGAAATAATCGAAAAAGTTTTAATCAATGAAGAAGATGCTTTAATTGAAGAGACTCCTTTAGAAAATACTGAAGATTCAATTGATGAAAATAACACAAAAAATACAATTGAAGATGAAGATGTAACAATTGAAGATGAAGATGTAACAATTGAAGATG
>CAZPTG010000036.1:0-14070 GCA_964589355.1 uncultured Spirochaetaceae bacterium | reverse complement strand
AAAATTAGATAATGATAAATTTTCAGTAATAAATGCCGACTCAATTCAAGTCTATAAAGGTCTTGATATAGGGTCGGCTAAAGTTAGTGAAGATATATTAAATAAAATTGATCATTATTTAATTGATATTTTAAATCCTATCGAACAATTTAGTGTAGCTAAATTTATAGAAGAAGCTGATCAAGCTGTTAAAGAAATTCATGAAAATAATAAAATACCAATTATAAGTGGTGGTACTGCTTTTTATTTTAAACATTTTTTATATGGACTTTCAAATGCTCCTGCATCGACAATTGAAATAAGAGACAAAGTTGAAAATTTTATTAATCAACATTCTTTAGATGTTGCATATTCTTATTTAAAAGAAATTGATCCAATTTCATATAATAGAATAAATAAAAATGATAAATATAGAATTTCACGAGCAATTGAAGTCTTTTTGATATCAAATAAGCCCTTATCCTCTTTTGATTTACCAAAATCTTATCGCTATAATATGAATCCATTAGTAATAGGATTATTTAGGGATAAAAAAGAAATGGATACTAGAATGAAACTTAGGTTTAATATGATGATGGAAAGAGGCTTATTAGATGAAATTCGAAATTTAATTGCAAATGGGGCTAGAGATGATTGGCCTGGTATGCAAGGTATTGGTTATAAAGAATTTTTTTTAGCTCGAAAAACAGGAGAGTTATCAATATCTCAAATTGGAGATTTGATTGTCTCTAATTCAAAAAAATATGCTAAAAGACAATATACTTTTTTTAAATCTTTTGAAAATGTTAATTGGATAAATGCAAAAGAAGAAGAAAAAGTTATAACCCTAATTACTGATTATATAAATAATTAATGTTTGTTTAATAGTATGTAATAAGTAATTTGTATGTATTTTATATGTATTTGCTTGTTAAATAAAGAAATAGCTTAAAATATAATAAGTAAAAAAAATTTTATTATTTTTTATAATCTTGCTATTGACATAAGTTACATTGTTTTGTATATTATAATTGTAATTAGGAAAAACGTTAATAATAATCCCCCTTTAACACCTTTTCTCCTAAGAAACAAAATATATATATAAACCTCCTTTTAAATTACCACCTAGAGTTTTTCTAGGTGGTTTTCTCGTTTTATATACTATTTTCAAATGTATAAAAATGAAATTTAAAAATTTTTAAAATTATTTAATTATAATTTTTATTAATATATTTATTTTCAATTATGATTTCAGTTTGTCGAGTATCTTTTTCTTTTTCATAAGACAAATCCATATTATCGTATGTAGGTACTACTAAGGTATCAATATATTTCATATTTGTTGGTTGAATATTACTTATTTCATACCAGCCTCTATCATTATATTCAAAAGAAAAAATTTCTGATTGTTCAAATCTATAACAATAAAAACCTTCTTCTTCATTACTTTGAGTATTATCCTCTTCAATTTCAGAATCTAAAGGATAAGGGGAGTAGAATATACTTTTAGCTAAATATTGATTTTCATTTATCTGTGATATTGTTACATCATCAATACCATATATAATCTTACCATTTTCAATTGGAGGCATTTTGTCATTAACCCATTTTGTTAGATTGACAATAGAATTAACTCTTTCATAAGCCATTCTTGTTTGTCTAGTTACAAAAAGTGTTGTAATTTCATTAGAAATAGGGGATTTTACGCCTCTTTTTAAACTCGCTTCAAGTTTTTGAACATCTAAATCATTTTGTGCTTGATAATATGCATTTATAATTCCATTTTGATCATACTCTTGAGTATATGGAGGTTCTAGAGCTACTTTAATTCTAGAGGAAACAAAGCCTATTACTAAAACAGCAATTAATGTTGAAATAATTATTAATGTTCCTTTTTTTCTCCAAAATACAATAAGTTTTTCTTTTTTTAAATATTTAGAAATAGTAGGTTCAATTTTTTCATTATTTAATAAATCATCGATGCCAATTTTAAAATATTCGCGATTCTCTAAATCCCAAGAAATATTTTCAAATCTTTCAATAAACCATTTAAGAGCAATTTGAGGTTCAAAATTTGAAGATATATCTCTAACTTTATTTAATTTTAAATGAAGTATTTTATCAATTTTTGAAACTAGATCATTATCAACATCAATATTTAAACTATCTATTAAGATATTTAAGTTTATTGCATTATAGTTGTTTTCTCGAACACATTTATATTCAAAAGGTCTAATACCAGTCATTGAATAATAAAAAAGTTGAGCCATTTGATCTATTAAGGTAAAGGACGATAATATACCTGCATGGATAAAATAGTTTGCATTATTATACCTTGTCATTTCATCTTGTGTTGATGAAAAAATATCACTTAAAGATCTTGGTAAAATTAAAACCTCATTATTTTCTCCAAAATATACTCTCCAGGCACTGATAATTCCACCTTGCAAATCTAAAAAATTATTATCAAGTTTGGATAATGCTTTTGATAGATTTATAATGAGTTGAGGAGCTTTTGATCTAAGAGAAAATGCTAATTCTGATAGAGGAAAAATTTTGATAGGATCAAAATATAAACATTTTTTTTCATTATAAGTTGTAAAACCTTCCCAATACCAAGGCTCTAGATTGTCATCCTTATATAAATAACCAGGTTTTTTTTCTCCTTGAAGTAAAAAGGAAGGTAATTCAGTATTTTTATTACTAAATGCAATTGCACTATATTTTTTATTTTCAATAGTAATATCAATAATATCTTTGTTTGTAAACATTATTAATCCTTTATTTTAGCTGATATATGATAAACACATTTATCACTTATTTTATTTTCAATTATATGATTTGAAATTTCGTTTTCAACTTCGATTAGCTGGATATCCCAACATTTATTTTTATATAATTTAGTTTTTACAATAGAGTCAATTATACCAGAGGCGCAACTATCTATTATGTTTTTTTTCTGTAGTTGTAATAATTTTTCTCCTGATTCTAATGAATTTATTAAAGCATTAGCTTTTTTATATGAAATATCGTTTTTTTGGTAAGATGATGCATTTGCACTAACTAATATTAAAGTTTTTTCATCAATTATTTTATTTAAAAAAGAACTTAAGTTTTTACTTTGATTGGAATTTTCAATAATAGTACAAATTGGAATAACTTTTTTTGATTTAAAATAATGTTGAATCATAATATATAATTGTTCAAATGATGGTTCTTCTTCGAAAAAGGTATTATTTTTCATCTCTTCATTAAAATATTCATTTCTAAAATCGCTCTCAAAATCTAATAAGCCTAAAGGGGTTTCTATTGCATCATATTCAGGTGTGAAAATATTAATACTTGAATCTTTATCTATTGCTTTTAAATGAGAAGGAGCAAGAATAATAATCTTGTCAAAATCATCATCTATATGGGTAAATGTATTTACTAATAGAGGTAGAATAAAATCATAACTAGCATGTGGTAGAATAAAAACTTTTTCACTACATTTAGTTTCTGATTTATATTTTTTTTGAGTTTCAATTATTAAATTGTTTAATTCATTTTTATCTGATGAATAGAAAATATCCTGGTGAATAGTTTTTTCTATTTTTTTGATTTTACGCATTTTTTTCTCCAACAAATATGAAGTTTATACATTATCCTTTTCTTTTAAAAGTCTATTTACTCTTTTTTCATCATATTTAATATTTAGATTTTTTTCTTGTGTAGGTAAAACTAATCCAAGAGGACCATCTTTTGCTCTTCTTAAGTATTTTACCTGAGTATAATATAAATCACAAACTTTCTCTCCTCTAGCTTTTGAAAAGAAAATTGCAAGATTTGCTGCATCTAATAAAACCTCTAAAGGAACACTTTTATTTCTTATAAATTTAATAAAAACATAGCCCCCATTATAGTCTCTAGTATGGAGCCAATAATCATTACCTTTAACTTTTTTCCTAAGTAGTTGATCATTTTCTTTTGCATTTCTTCCAATTAACAAAATAAATTTTCCACTATTAAGAGTTAAACCAATATCATTTTTATCTTTTATTTGAGTAGGATTTTGAGCATCAAGAGCTTTTTTTAATCTTTTTATATCATTTTGCTCTATATCACTTAGTGTTAATAATTTGTTAAAATAAGATTTAGTTTTTTCATATTGTTCTAGTGCAATATTATATTGCTCTAAAGCATTATTATAAGAGCCTTTTGCTTTATGGTATTTATCATAATAAGCATTTAAATTTTCTTCTTTAGTTAATTTTGGATTTAATTTTATGTCTATTTCTTTATTATCTTCCCAAGAGGTGAGGATTATATTAGAAGAATTAGGTTTTACCATATAAAGATAAGATGATAATAGATCAGCTTGTTTTTTTATCTCTTGATAGTCTTTTGTCTTTTTTACTCTCATAAGTAATGAAGTAACACTTCCTTCAAGTTTTTTTAATTTGTTATTTTTTAATGTTTCAACTTTTTTTACCAATTGATCTAGTGTGAAATCAGTGCTTATTTGGCCATATTCTTTTTCAATTTGTTCATTAAAAGAAATAGATAAATCTCTATCTCTAACTTTAAACTTATTGTTTATTTCTTTTATATCTGTAACTATAAACTCACAATTAGTAGTTTCTCCACGATTAGGTCTTCTATATAATAACTCTAATATTTTATTATTTTCATCACAAATTATAATATTAGCAGCTGGGCCACTGTATAATCTAAAATATATAAATAAGATTGTATCTTTCTTTTTTAATGTTAATTTTAATATTCTATCACCTTTTACACATTCACTATCTATTATTAAAGCACCTTCAATATTTGCTCTACAAAACTGAACAAATCTTTGAAGTTTTTTAGTTTTTTCTCCTTGATGAGGAGTGCTGAATTTTGTGCTTCTATGTATTCTAGCATAAGGGGTGTTTATTTCTGTATATAATGTCCATTGTTTTGTAAAACTACTGTGTAATATCCATGATAAACTATGAAAATCATGTTGAATTACTTTTTGAATTCTTGAATTTTTAAGTGGTAATTCGCTTTCTATAAGTTCAAGTTCTTTCCAATTTAATGACATATTGACTCCAATATAAATTTTTAACTATTTTATTGTACATACTTTTTTAAAAAAATAAAACTCATTGATTGTGTTAATTGAAGCACAGAATATCGAGATTAAGAAATAACTTGTTTCTAGATTTACACATTTACTTAAATTATGTTAATTACTAAAAATAAATAACTTTTTGTTTGCGTAAAAGAATTAAATATTATATGTTAAGTATTAATTATGTATTGTTTTGATGGGGGATAACTTTTTTTGGATAATTCAATTAATCAAGAGATGTATGAAGATGGTATTAGTATTATTGAAATAATTAATAGTATTCTTCGAAGAAAATTGTTAGTTATCTTTATTGTCTTATTATCTCTTATTATCTCATTAATATTTTTACATTTTTCCCAATATTTATATAAAAGTACTGTAACTGTTTTAGTTGATCCTATTAAAAAAAGTTCCACTATAGGAACAGTTTTATCCTCAGATTTTTTCAATTCAAGTGATGATATTTCTACAGAAGTTCAATTATTAACAAATAAAACAAACTTACAATCAGCAATTTATAAGTTAGATTTAGATAATTATTATAATAGTGAAGGTATAGCATACACTAATTTAAATATTTATAGTGGATTAAAAGATAAAGTTAGTGTTTCTTTATTAAACGATACAAATATAGTTGAAATTTCTGTCACAGATTCAAATTCTCAATTTGCTGCAGATTTTGCTAATGCTATTGCAGAGAGTTTTAATGAATTACTATCAACTTTTAGTAAAGATTCTAAAAATGCACAAATTGAATTTTTAAAAAAACAAATTCCTGAAGCAGAATCAAAATTAGAAGATGCTAGTGATAAGCTTTTTGATTACAAAGCAAAAAATAAAATAGATTTTATATCTAATAATATTAATACTATAGCAAATAATATCTCATATTTAAAAATGAGAAAAAAGCCTCTTGAATTACAGCACAAAAAGAATCTCTCATCTATTAAAGAATATTATTCTTCTTATGGTGATAATTTATTATCACTAGAAGTTATAAAAAATGATTTAATAATAAAATCATATTTAAAAAAATATGAAAGTTCTTATGATGAAATATTATTATTTGATTTATCATCTAATGTTAACTCTTGGAATACTACAAATCTATCTGTTGTAAATTCTAATATAAATATTGGAGTAAATGATCGTATCAGTGAATTAAATGGTCTAATAAACGAATCAAAAGCTGCAATTATTAATAGATTAGATGAACTTATGATTAATAATTCATTAAAAGAAAGAGATATAAAAAATTCATTGTTAAAAATTAATAGATTTATTTATATGGTAATGGAGTTTTTAACTTGTGAAATTGATATTGTTAATATAGATAATATTATTAAGTCATTTGAAATAGAATTTAACAAGTTACCAATTTTAGAAAAAGAACTTAGTAAATTACAAAGTGATGTAGATTCTTTAGAATCTATTAGAAAAGAATTAAATTTATTATTAGAACAAATTTCATTAACTGCAGCTGCTGATGAAAATAATGTTAAATTGGTTAGTTCTGCAGTTGTTTCAAGTTCACCTGTAAGTCCAAATAGATTGTTAATTCTTGCTGTTAGTTTTTTATTAGGGTGTGCAATTTCAGTATTACTTTGTTTATTATTGCAAATGATGGATGATATAATTCATACAATTGACGATTTAAAATTAGTATTAAATAAAAGAGTGATTTTATTAGGGTGGATACCTTTTATAGTTAGGAACAAAAAAGGTAAAAAACAACAAAAAAATGATTTATTACTAATGAATGATTATCCTAATTCATATATTGCAGAAAGATATAAATTAGTATCATCAAATATTTTGTATGGGGCTAATAAAAATAAAAAAGTATTTGCTATTACTAGTGCAACAATAAATGAAGGAAAGAGCTTTTTTATTTGCAACTTTGCTCTATCCTTAGCAAAAAATGGTTTTAAAGTATTAGTTATTGATGGAGATATAAAATGTCCAACAATTGAAAAGCATTTTGGTTTAAAACAGAATGAAACAGGATATATAAATCTTATACAAGAAAATAAAGATATTGATGAAGCAATTGTAAATCCCATTAAAAATTTGAATAAATTATCAATTATTTCGCCTGGAAAATCTGAAGTAGTTCAATCTGTTTTTTATAAAAATACCAATTTTGGTAAAATATTATCAAAAGCAAGAGAAAAATATGATATTATTTTAATTGATAATCCTCCTTTTGAATTTGCATCAGATTTATTGAAGTATGTGGATTTTATAGATTCGATATTATTGTGTACTAGATTAGGCATAAGTTCTAAAAATAATTTAAATATTTTGTTAGATAATTTGGAATCATGTGAAGATAAAATAGGTGGTGTGATAGCAACGGCATGTCCTCTAGAGTCATTAAAAAAATATGTAAATAATTATAATTCATATAACAAATATTATAATTATGTAGATGATATAAGAATTAAGAAAAATGAATTTTATCGTTTTATAAGAAAAGAAAAGGAAGCAAAGAAAATATTTAAAAAAAATTTAAAAGACAGAAATAATAAGTAAACTATAACTATAATTATAAACATATAGAGTTGTTAAGTTTAAATTAATCTAATATCATTTTTTTTATTAATTAATTGTCTTTATCGAGATTATTAAAAGCATTTGCAATTTCACTTGCAAGGTAAAATGATCCACAAGTTAATATACATCCATCTTTAGGGGTTATCTCAAGCGCTTTATTAAGAGCTTCTTTTCCCTCTATTATTAATTCAATTTCACTATTTTCATTCAATTCTTTAAATATCTTATAAAGAGATTGCATATCACTTTTTTTAAAGGTTCCAGGTCTAGATAAAATAATATGTTTAAAATTATTCAATAATATTGGGGCAATTGCTTTATGATCTTTATCAATTAGTGATCCAAAAATCACACAACATTTGTCTTTATTTTCTATTTCTTTTATTGATTCAATTAATAATTTAATTGAGTTTTTTGTATGAGCAGCATCAATATATAAATCAGGATTCTTTTTTAATAATTGAAATCTTCCTAATAGAGTAGCATTGTTTATAGCGTCTATCATATTTGGATTGTAAAGATTCAATTTTTTTAAAGCAAGTATAGCTAGAGCAGCATTTTGAGCCATTACAGAACCTTTTAGTTTTAATCTGAGTGAATTAGTTGTTGAATCATTCCATTGAATATAAACATTTTCAAATTCTTTTGTTGTATGAGATTTTACTTTTAATGCTGCATTATCTAATAATGAGATATCACTATTTTTGTTTTTAGCTTCTTCAAGCATTACTAATCTAGCTTCGTTTTTTAGAGTTGAACAAACTACAGGTGTATTGTTCTTTATTATCTTAGATTTTTCAATAGCAATTTTAGTTATTGTATCTCCAAGTATATTTGAGTGTTCTAATTCAATGGGGCATATAACACTTAATATTGGATTAAGTGTATTGGTTGCATCTAATCTTCCCCCAAGCCCAGTTTCAATCACAGCATAATCACAATTAGATTTTTTGAATAACATATATCCATATAGTGTAAATAATTCAAATGTTGTTGGGTATGTTTCTCCCCATTTATCACAAAATTTAAAATTTTTTATTTTATCAAGAATTTCATTTCCTACACTTATTAATAAATCTTCATTAAAAAACTCTCCGCATAAGCTAAAACGTTCTCTATAATCTAGAAGATGAGGGGATGCATATATTCCAACTTTATATCCTAATGATTTTATGGCACAAGCAATAAATTTAGATGTAGAGCCTTTTCCTTTACTTCCCGCAACATGTATACATTTATATGATTTTTCTGGATTGTTAAAAAATAATAGAAGCTTTTCCATTCTATCTAATCTATAGTTTCTTGTAGTGTAATGATTTAAGTTTTTTTCTAGGTTAGTAAAATTTTCCATAGAATGAATGATATTTATAAATGATGATTCCATTATTATTTCCTGATTATAGCAATTTAAATAAAATATATTAATTTCATTTAATAATTACAAATATTTAAATAAACTTAAATAGGAAAAATTAAAAAATATGATAATTATTTAATTTCTTTTTTATTTAGAAAAGAATAGAGAGTATTTATTAGCTTATCATTATCTATAGGTTTTGATATATAATCATTCATTCCAATATCTTTTGCTTTTTTTATATCTTTTTCAAGAAAATTTGTTGATAAAGCAATAATTGGTGTCTCATTATTAAAAGACCGAATTTGCTTTGTTGCAGAATATCCATCTAGTATTGGCATTTGAATATCCATTATAATTGCAAAATAATTATTCGCTTTTATTTTATCAACAGCTTCTTTTCCATTATAAACTTTATCACAACTCATAGAATAAGTTTTAATAATTTTTTCAATAATTTTAACATTAATTGGATTGTCATCACATATTAGTATACTTTTATTTGATAAGCTTTTTTTTAAAATACATTTTTTATTATAATCATTGTATTCTTTTTCACTAATTTCATTTGCAGGAATTTTAAAATATATAGTTGTTCCTATGTCTTTTTCACTTTCACACCAAATACTCCCACCATGTTGTTTGATTAAATTTTTTGCAAATGATAGACCTAGTCCATTTCTTTTTGAATTATTATCTTCTGTTGTATAAGGTTCAAACATGATTGGAATAAAGTTCTGTTTAATACCTATGCCATTATCACTGATTTCATTGTAAAAATAAGGTTTATTATTTTCATCTTTAATATATTGCTTAGTCCAAGTTATGGTTGAATTAGGGGATGAAAAATCAACAGCATTTTGTAGAATGTTTAAATATATTTGTTCTAATCTGAAAATATCAAATTTATGATAAGGCCAGATATTTTTATCAAATTTAGTTATCAAAGTAATGTTTTTTTCAATAGTTTGTGGTTTAATAATTCCTAAAATTCTTTCAATTAAAATAGTTTTTGATATTGGTCTTTCATTTAATTGAATTTTATTTTTTTCAACCTTATTAATCTTTAAAAGATCATCAATAAGGCCTAAGAGATAGGATGCACTTTGATTTATTTGATTAAAATAATTTGTTTTTTCTTCCTCTTTAATCTCACTTAGTCCAAATTCACTATAGGATAATATTGCTGTTAATGGGGTTTTCATGTTATGAGACATTCTAGTGAAGAAAAATTCTTTTTCCTCTCTATATATTTCAGCTCTTTTTAAAGCTTCTTTATAATTATTAGCAATTTGTTTTTGTTTTAAAACTTCTAATGAATTGTTTTTAAAAGTAATCACAGCCCCAAAAAAACTATCTCTAAAGAATGTTGGTATTGCTAATATATTAAAAAATGAAAACTCATCTTTAAAATTATTGAAGCTAATTGAAATATTAGCAAGTTCTCCTTTAACAATTTTTTCTTCAATTTTTTCTAATTTATTTACTTCATCAGTTTGTAAAACATCATATATAGTTTTGCTAATAATTTTTTTTCTATATTTAAATTTTTGTATAAATGATTTATTAAAGTTTATAATTCTTAATGATTGATCAAGTACTATTATAGGGTCACTAGATTCTTCAAAATATTTATCTGCAATATTATTGAAATAATTTCTTGAACTACAAGGATTTATTGTTGAAAATAGATAATTTTTCCCATTAATTAGGGTTGGAAAACTTTCTACTTCCATTTCAATAATTGAACCATCTTTGGATTTATGAGGAAAATGAAAATAATTTCTGTTTTCATTTTTTGCAATCTGCATTTCTTTTTTTATTTGTTCATTATTTAAAATGTTTATTTGCTGAATTTTCATAGAACATAATTCATCAATTGTATAACCATAAGTTTGTGATGCTTTTTTATTGGCTTTTACAATTTTTCCTGTTTTTGGATCAATTATTAATATGATAATAGGATAATTTAAACATGCCTCATTAAAATCCATTTTTTCCCCTAATTTCTTTTTTCATTCTAAGTATATCATATAATTATTATTTATAAAGGTTTTTTGTTATTATATATAAGTTTATGTATAGTAGTAAATATAAATAAAATAAGAGTTGTTTGACACAATTACAATAAGTGACAAATTGTAATTAAAAGCTTGAAATAATATTGTTGCTATCTTACAATGTTTATATAATAGCTTATATATGGAGGATTTTATGCCTAAATCTACAAAACATAATCCAATTGCATTTTTCGAGGATTATAAAGGAAAAGATTTCAACGGAGAATGGCCAACTTTAGTTGAAATGTTTGAAATATCAGTAAAAAGATACAAGAATAATTCTTGTTTTAGACAATTTGTACCAACTGAGTTGGAATTAAATTATTCACAGGCTAGAGAAAAGATTATTGGAGTAGCTAATCATATATTAACTTATGCTCAGCCTAAAGATAAAATTGCATTATGTGGGAAAAACAGTGTAGAATGGGCTATCTCTTATTTAGCTATATTATATGCGGGATGTATTGTTGTTCCCTTAGATGCTAATTTAAAAGATTTTGAAATTGATAAATTAATGAAATTTGCAAAAGTAAAAGCACTTTATGCAGATAAAAATAAAATAGATGCTCTTGATAAAAAAGGGGATCTTAAATTAGAAAAAAGAATATCTTTAGAAGTAGAAGATGAAAAAAGATATCTTTTTAATAATTTAATAAAAGGTGATTTAGATTCAAAAGCTTATAAACCAGTTTGTGAAGATATTGCAGCCATTTTATTTACTAGCGGTACAACTGGCACTCCAAAAGGTGTTATGTTAACTCATAAAAACTTAGTAAGTGATTGTTATTTAGCTCAATTTAATATGAAACTTTATTCTAGTGATGTTTTTTATGCTATTTTGCCAATTCATCATGCATATACTATGCTTGCAGTATTTATTGAATCAATTAGTGTTGGAGCTTCTGTTATATTTGGTAAGAGATTAATTATTACTCAAGTATTAAAAGAATTAAAAGTTGGTAAAGTAACAATGTTCTTAGGAGTCCCAATGTTATTTAATAAGCTTTTAGCAGGTTTATTAAATGGGGTAAAGAAAAAAAGCATTATTTTATATGGTGTAATTAGATTCATGATGAGTATATCTGGAATTATAAAAAAGATTACCAAAAAGAATGTTGGATCGAAAATGTTTAAATTTTTATTAAAGCAAATCTCTCTTGATACAAATAGGATTTGTATTTGTGGAGGCGGACCACTTCCATCTTCAACATTTAAAATGTTTAATGAATTAGGTATTGATTTTGTACAAGGTTATGGTTTAACTGAAACCTCTCCAATTACTCACTTAAATCCAAAAGATGCTTATGTTGAAGCTTCAGTTGGTAAAATTATTCCAAATTTAGAGCAAAAGATTTTAAATCCAGATAAAGATGGAAATGGAGTACTTCATTTAAAAGGCCCTGTTGTAATGAAAGGTTATTATAATAATAAAGAAGCAACTGATGATGTCTTAGATTCCGATGGTTGGCTAAATACTGGCGATGTTGGGTATGTAGATGCTCAAGGCTATTTATATTTAACAGGTAGAGCAAAAAATATAATTGTTACAGAAGGTGGTAAGAACGTATTTCCTGAAGAAATTGAAGATAAATTCCAATTATATAATGAGATTGATCAAATTTGTGTTGTACCTTTTGTTAAAAATGAAGCAACAAAGAGTGAAGGTATAAAAGCTTTGGTTTATCCAAATCAAGATTGGTTGAAAGAAGAGGGATATGAAAAAGCTGAAAAGAAAATTAATCAAATAATTGCAGAAGTAAATAAAGACTCTCAACCTTATAAAAGAATTGAGAAAATTTTAATAACAAAAGAAGCTTTACCAACAACAAGTACAAAAAAAATTAAACGTTTTGAAGTTGCTAAAATTTATAAATAGATTTTTTATTATTAAATAAGTTTTTAGTATTGCTAAATTTTATAAAGGTTGTTAAAGTCAATTTTATGAAAAGTAATTTAAGAAATTATTTACGCGCACAAGCGCATGATATTGACCCTATTGTAATGGTTGGAAAAGAAGGTGTAAGTGATAATGTAATTTATGCATTAGATCAAGCGTTATTACACCATGAGTTAGTAAAAGTTAGATTTCAAGCTAAAAAAGAATTCATAAAAGAATTAAGTAATAAATTAGCTAAAGAAACTAATAGTGATTTAATTTATGTTATTGGCTTCATTGCTATTTTTTATAGAAAAAGTGAAGAAAATCTCATAGATATTCCAAAATCTTTATTAAATTAATTGAGAAAAGGTGCTGAAAAGCATCTTTTTTTTAAATATTTATGTTTCTATGCAAAAGTACATTGACAATAAGTCTGTTTCTATATATAGTAACAATTAATTAAATTATAAATTAATGGAGACAAATATTATGAAAAAAATTACAATTGTTTTAATTATGAGTGTTATTGCAACTTTAGCTATTTTTGCAAATGGAGTAAAGGAAGTAGAAAATAAAGAGAACGTATATAAAATCGGTATATCAAAATTTGTATCTCATCCAGCTCTTGATGCAATTGAGAAAGGAATTATGGATGTTTTTGAAGAAAATAATATACAAAGTGAGTTTGACTTACAAAATTCCAATGCAGAAGTGTCTACTGCAGTCTCTATTGCTAAGGTTTTTAAAGATGGAAATAAAGATTTAGTTATTGGTATAGCAACACCTTCTGCACAGGCTCTAGCCCAAGTTTATAAAAATGATAAAACTTTTGTTGAATTTGCTGCTATAACTGATCCTTTAAGTGCTGGGTTATTAGATGAAAGTGCAAAGAATATATTTGGAGTAAGTGATAGAAATCCTATTGAGCTACAGCTTAAAACCTTTGTAGATTTAGCATCAATCAAGACACTTGGAATGATATATAGTGGTAATGAATCAAATGGTGTTGCTATTTATGAAAGAGCTAAAGAATATTGTAATAATAATGATATAGAATTAGTTGCAATTAGTATTTCCTCATCAGCAGAAGTTAAAACTGCTATGATTTCAATTGCCGATAGAGTTGATGGGATATATATTG
>CAZPTG010000035.1:0-14164 GCA_964589355.1 uncultured Spirochaetaceae bacterium | reverse complement strand
ATGAATAAAAGAAGGATAATATGGCTTTTTCAAACTATAAATATGGAGTGTTTAGTATTGCAAGATTTGCACAAGCTGAGGTTGTAAAACAAACATCTAAGAAAATTCTTGATGTTGCAATAGATTCGAGATTAATACAAAAAAATAGCTTATTTGTTTGTCTCGAAGGTGAGCATTTTGATGGGCATAATTTTATTTTTGATGCAATTAATAAGGGTGCATCTGCTCTGTTAATTAAAAAATCTCAAATTGAAAAAGTATTATCTAATGTAAAGAAAATAGATGTTGGGATAATAGCAGTTGATTCTACTTTAGAAGGACTACAAACTTTAGCTAAAAATTATATTTCCCAATTCCCAAATGTAAATTATACAGCTATTACTGGCTCTGTTGGTAAATCAACAACAAAACAGGCTGTAGCTGCTTTGTTAGCAACAGAGGGAAGAACCGTATATACTCCTAATAATTTAAATAGTGAAATTGGATTACCTCTTTCTTTATTTCAAATAGACGAAACAACTGATTTTGGTGTTTTTGAAATGGGGATTGATCATATTGGTGAAATGGATAGACATTTATATATGCTAGAACCAAATCAATCTCTAATAACAAATATTGCTGAATCACATATTGAACAATTAGGTTCTCGCAAAAAAATTGCAAAAGAAAAAGGTAAAATATTTCATAGTAATTTGGATTTGGCTTTTGTTTCTAAGCATTGTAGATATAAAAGAATATTATCTAAAAATATTAATTTTAAACCAATAGAATATTCTTATTCTGATGTGAAATATAAGGATAAGGGTTTGTTAGGTGTAGAAATCTTTATAAATAATGAAAAAATTAATTTACCAATTATTGGAGAACATTTACTTGAAGATATTGTTGGAGCTATTACAATTGTAAAACAATTAGGTTTAGATAATACACAAATAATTGAAGGTTTAAATAATTTTAAGCCTATGCCTGGTAGAGGCTCAATTGTAGATGGAAGTGTAACTGTTATCGAAGATTGTTATAATGCTTCTCCAACATCTACAAATGCAATTTTGAATTATTTACAGAGAGTAGCTTGGTCAGGGCATAAAAAAGTTGTATTGGGTTCTATGAAAGAGCTTGGAAAAAATACAAAAAAAGCTCATCTCGGTATAGCAAAAGCTTTATATAACAATAAATTAGAAAGTGCTTTTTTATACGGTAAAGAGATGGAAAATGCCTATTATTATTTAAAAAAAGAAAATTATCAAAAAGATTTATTTTATAGTGATAATTTTGAAGAATTATGTAATGCCGCTGATAAAAATAAAAGGGATGGTGATTTATTTTTATTAAAAGGTTCAAGAGCAATGGCAATTGAGAGATTAATACCTACCTTACAAGGAGTAAAATAATGAATTATTATTTATTTAATATATTTATTCCTTTTACAATTAGTTATTTGCTTACATATTTAATATCTTTATTTTTATTACATAAAGCAACTAATATGATTAGTAAGTCAAAACCAGAATTGCAAGAATTTCATGAAAATAAAGATAAAATTCCAAATGTAGGGGGAATTGCTTTTGTTTTCGCTACATTTATTACAACTTTTATTTTTGCAACAATTAATCTACAATTGTTGTATACACTAGCTTTTGTATTAAGTTTTTCATTATTAGGTTTTATTGATGATAATTATAAAAGATTTAGTAACAATGGAGATGGAATAAAGTCTTTAACTAAATTAATATGGCAATTTGTAATAGCTATTTTCTTTATAATTCTTGGAACTTCAAGAGGTTATATATCCAGTGGTATTCCAATTTTTTTCAATGATCAATTAATTTATAAAGTAATAGAAAATTCATTATTAATTTTTTTAATGGTTTATTTTGTAAATGCTTTTAATATAACTGATGGCCTCGATGGATTAGCAGGTTTTGTGAGTTTGCCATTATTTATTTTATTAATTTTGATATCTTTATTTACTTTAAATAGTGAAATGTCATTAATTTTAATTGTAAGCTTGTTTGCTTCTATTATTGCTTTTTTACATTTTAATAAATATCCTGCAAAATATTTTATGGGTGATTGTGGCTCTATGGCTTTAGGTTGTGCTTTATTTATTGTTGCCCTGACTTTAAAAGTATCATATATATTTTTAATAGCTTCACTTATTTTTTCACTTGAACTTTTTACATCCTTAATTCAAATTATTGCTATAAGAATATTTAATAAAAAAGTATTTAGTATAGCTCCTATTCATCATTTGTTCGAGCGAAAAGGCGAAAGTGAAATTGATATTGTAAATCTATTTGGCAGGTTATCTGCCTTATTTTCAATTATTGCTTTAATTTTATATGGATATTTATATTTTTAATAAAAGAATAAAAAACGAATACTCTTAAGAGGTTTAATAATCAAAGGACTAATGTTATGGAAAATAAAAGAAATATTTTAATTACACCTTTTTTTTATTTTCTTATAATTTTTTCTCTTGTTTCTTTTGGGTTAATAATTATGTATAGTGCCTCTTATTATGAGGCATTAATTCATGATTTACCTCATGATTATTTTTTAAAACGTCAATTGTTTTTTGCTCTTTTAGCATTCTTTGTAGCAATAATTATTCACTTTATTAATTTTAATATAATTGAATTTTTTACTTACCCTTTAGTTTTTGTATCATTAATATTAATGCTTATAACTTTATTTACACCTTTTGGAGTTACAATACTTGGGGCAAGAAGATGGCTATCTATTCCCCCAATACCAAGTTTTCAACCATCTGAAATAGTAAAAGTATCTACTATTTTATTCATTGCTAAATATTATAAAAATGAAAACCATAGTGATTTTATTGCAATTTTTATTGTTTTAATGTTTTCATCATTAATTTTATTGCAAAAAGATTACTCTACAACAGTTGTATACTTAATTACTTCTTTTTCTCTTTTATTGATTTGTGGATGTGAGTTTAAATCATTATTAATTTTATTTTGTTTTCTATTAACACCAGCTGGTTTAGCTTTATTTTCTCAAAGTTATAGAGTAAAAAGAATATTATCATTTTTATATCCCTCTTTAGACCCCTCTGGTTTAAATTATCAAATTAATAATTCTATTGAAGCAATTGCTAGTGGTGGTTTGTTTGGAAAAGGTATAGGAAATGGGTATTATAAAAAAGGGATATTGCCCGAAGTTCAAAATGATTTCATTTTTTCTCATCTAAGTGAAGAATTAGGTTTTATTGGTATTTTATTTTTAATTGTATTGCTAATACTTTTTACTCATATTGGTTATAAAATTGCTAAAAGAAATTATAAAAAAAATAACTTTTTTAGCTATGTTTCATTTGGGATAACAACTTCAATAGTCTTACAAGCTATTATAAATATGATGGTTGTAACCTCCTTACTTCCTCCTACAGGGATTCCACTTCCTTTCTTTTCACAAGGTGGAACAAATCTCTTTTTTACTATTGTATTAACATCAGTTGTACATAAAATAATATGTGAGACTGAAATTGAAAAAGATTGTAAAGACGATGAAAAAAATAGTGTAAATAATTTGTTAAGTGATTATGAGGAGAAGTATTTTGAATAAAAAGAACAAAATTATAATAATATCTTCTATCGTTTTTATTTTTTTAACTTTGTTTATTTATACTATGATAAATTCAAGTTATTTAACTATCTCAAGTATAGAAGTAATTTGTGATGAAGATGAAATTCCTCCTTCAATAGTAAAATATATTACTAGCTTTGATAATATGAATATATTTAGAGTTAATTGTGATGAAATTGATGATTATATTGAAAAAAATGCATTTATTGATAGTTCGAAATCAAAAATAACAATAGCAAAAAAATTAATAATAACCTTAAAAAAAGTTAAAGTTAATGCTATAATAAAATCTATAGATAATAATAATTATGCTATTATTAGTGGAAATAGAATTTTTAAAGTTAATGAAAATGATTATTCATTAATTGATTCAAATCTTTTATTAATTGAAATGAATAATAAAGTATTAAATTCATTATTAAATAATAATGATCTTAACAAATTTAAACAATTTATCAAAAATATGGATACTTTAAATGAATATTGTTACTTGATAAGTAGTGTAAAATACGATAATAATGTTAATAATAGTTTTGGCTTTTTTAAGCTAAAACTAAATAATGATAGTACTCTAATTCGTATAAGAGAAGAGGTTGATTCATTAATAATTAAGAAAGCTATTAATCTTTCTCAAGAAATTAATGTAAATACTGAAGATTATATTGTTTTAGATGTATACCATGAGGCAATTGTTCAAAGAAACGTGTCTCTCGGAGGGTAAGTAATTGGCTGGAGAAAAAGTGTTGATGGGGTTAGATATTGGCTCAAAGACTATTAGATGTGTAATAGGCTCTTTAGGCCGAGATGACCAATTTATGGTAGACAGCATTTGTGAAAGAGCCAGTGAAGGAGTATTACATGGTTCAATAATTAATATTGAACAAGCCGTTAGAGCAATTAATAGTGTAGTTAATGAAGCTCAATTACTTGCAGGTACTGAGATAACAGATGTTGTTATTGGTATAGGCGGCGAATCTATAAAAGGAGTTATCAGTCAAGGTGTTGTTGGTATAAGCGACCCTGATCAAGAAATAAAAAGAGAAGATGTTATTAGAAGTATGGAAGTTGCAAAAGCTTTCGAACTTCCAACAGATAGAGAAGTAGTACACCTTTTGGTTCAAGATTTTAAAATAGATGGTAGATCTGGTATTAAAGATCCTATTGATATGTTAGGTAGAAGATTAGAAACTAAAGTATTAGTAGTTACAGCAAGTTCTATTTTATGTCAAACTCATAGAAAATGCGTTCAACGTTTAGGATTAAATGTTCGTAGAACAACTTTAGAAAGTCTTGCTGATGCTGATGTAGTTTTATCATCAGAAGAGAAAGAAATGGGAACAATATTAATTAATATTGGATCCGGTACAACAGATATGATTGTTTATAGCAACGGGACTCCCTCATATGTAGGGGGTGTAAATTTAGGTGGAAACTCTGTTACAGAGGATATTGCATTAATTTTTAGCAAACCTAAAGCAATTGCTGAGCAATTAAAATTAGATTTTGGGCATTCATTTGTTCCATCTGTTTCTAGTGATGAGTTGTTTACTGTACCTAGTGTAGGTGCTCTACCAGCAATACAAATGCCAAGAAAAGAATTAGCTAAAGTTGTTGAAGCAAGAATGGCTGAGATTTTTTCTAGATTGCAAAATGAGTTATTAACAGTTCCCGATTTAGGAAATATTGGTGGTGGCGTTGTTATTGTTGGAGGTGGTGCACTATTATCTGGTGTAACTGATTTGGCGAGTGAAATATTTAGATTACCATGCAGGGTAGGATTCCCTGAAGCATTAGGTGGATTAGATAGAAATTATATTAATCCACAATATACAACTGTGTTAGGATTATTGAAGAGTAATGCAAAGAAACATGTTGATACTTCTTCAAATAAAAGAAAGAATAACAAAAAAGATGGAGCTTTTAAAAATAAATTTTTGAAATTCTTCAAATCTTTATTTTAATACTTAGAGGATAGAATTTATGGATGTTGGAATGTTTGAAGTACAAGATATGATTTCTGGAGATCAAGCTGTTGAAACTAATATTAAAGTAGTAGGTGTTGGTGGAGCAGGTGGGAATGCAATAAATCGTATGATTGCAAGTGGATTAAAAAAAGTTTCATTTGTTGCAATGAATACTGATATGCAAGCACTACAAAGATCTAATGCACAAACACGTATTACTTTAGGAAAATCTTTGACTGAAGGTTTAGGTGCAGGTGGAATCCCTGAAATTGGTGAAAAAGCTGCAATTGAGAGCAAAGAAGATATAAGAGGTGAAGTTGAGGAATCTGATATGGTATTTGTAACCGCTGGTATGGGTGGTGGAACAGGTACTGGAGCAGCGCCTATTGTAGCTGAAGTTGCTAAATCAGTTAATGCATTAACTGTTGCTGTTATAACAACTCCTTTTTCTTTCGAAGGGAAGAAAAAATTAGCTCTTGCTCAACAAGGTATAGATAAATTAAGAGAACAAGTTGATACTTTAATTATTATACCAAATCAATATTTATTAAATGTAGTAGAAAACAATACACCAATTAAACAAGCTTTTTTAATGGCTGATGAAGTTTTATATATGGGAGTACAAGGTATTTCTGAATTGATAACTGAGCCTGGTGAAATAAATATTGACTTTGCAGATGTAAGAACAGTAATGAAAGGAAAAGGTGATGCTTTAATGGGCATTGGCTTTGGTGAAGGTGCAAATAGGGCTGTAGATGCAGCTAGACAAGCTATTAGTAACCCATTACTTGCAAATGCCTCTATTGATGGAGCAAAAAGTGTTTTAGTTAATTTAGCTGGTGGTGATAATCTTACAATTCAAGAATATCAAGATGTTGTAGAATTAATAACTGAAAACTGTTCTGAAGATGCTTTAATAATTGCAGGTCAATCTTTTAATGCTGATTTAGGTGATAGGGTAAAAGTTACTGTTGTTGCTACAGGTTTTGAAAGAGCAAGTGATAATGTTGGTGAGCATTTATTTAACTCTCAAGCTGATAAATCAAAGAAAGTTGATTTAAGTGATGAAGAATCTAAAGATCAAAAGAAAGTACAAAATGAAGGTGAAAAATCTAATATGGCTACTATTAGTGTAAATAGATGGCAAGATTTGCAACAAAGAATAGGCTCAAATGATAGTAATGGCGAAAATGATGATTATAATATTCCGGCAGTTTTGAGATATCAAAAAAGGCGAGATTCAAATAAGAATGACAACTAGCTCTTTAATATTAAAAGATTATATTGATTATTTATTATATCAACGACGGTTGCAAGATGCGACCGTCGACGTCTATAAATGTCAAATTGAAATATTTTTGAATTATTTATCGAAAAATAATATTTTAATAGAAGATTTTAATATTGAAGATGTTGAAAATTATTTTAAAGATTTGTATGAAAATAGGGATTTATCCTCAAGAACTCAAGCTAAAAATTTAAGTGCTCTAAAAAGTTTTATGAAATTTCTTATACAGAGAAATATTAGATGTGATAATCCTCTAGATGTTTTTGATACGATAAAATTAGATAAAACGCTTCCTCAAATAATTAGTGCAGATCAAGTTAATATTTTATTAAATTCTATCAAAGGAAATGATGTTTTATCTATAAGAGATTCTGCTCTTTTTGAATTAATTTATAGTTGTGGGTTAAGAGTTAGTGAAGTTGTAAATCTAGAATTAATTAATTATCAAAAGGATTTTTTAATCGTTAGAGGAAAACGTGAAAAAATGAGGTATGTTCCTATTGGTGATGTTGCAAAAGAAAAATTAAATTATTATTTAAATAATGCAAGATTAGAGTTAGTTAAAAATAAAACTCAAATAATATTTTTAGGTAGACGAGGAAAAAAATTAACTAGGCAAGCTATTAATAAGCGTTTAGAAAATTATTGTGCTAAAACAGGTATTTATATTCATGTGCACACTCTTAGACATTGTTTTGCAACTCATTTATTAAAAGGGGGTGCTGATTTGAGAATTGTTCAAGAACTTTTAGGTCATAGTGATATAAAAACTACTCAAATATATACTCATCTAGATAATAAAGATTTAATTGATACTTATCAAAAATATCATGGAAAAATAAAAGATGATAATCTAAAAAATGATTAAATTAATTTGTGTTAAAATAAGATAAAATGTATAATTAATTAAGGTTTTTATGAAAGTTAATGAAATTTTAAAAAGTTATTTAATATATTTAGAACATGTAAGAAATTTGAGTGATAAAACTATTATTAGTTATGAACAAGATATAAAAGAGTTTTTATCTTTTATTGAAACTAATAAAATTGATTTCTTTAATATGGAACAAGATGTAGCAATATTATATATAAAGCATTTAAATCTAGCAAAGCTAGAGTGGAGTTCTATTTCGAGAAAAATAAGTTCTCAGCGGGGTTTTATAAAATATTGTAGAAAACATTCTTTTATAAATAATGATATTTTTTCTAATATATCTTTGAAAAAAGGTCAAAGAAAATTACCAACAGTTTTGAGTGTTGAAGAAATTTATCAATTATTAACAATTGAAGTTGTGGATTTTGATTCTTTAAGAAACAAAGTTTTATATTGTTTGTTGTATGATACTGGATTGAGAATAAGTGAAGCTTTGAATTTATCAATTAGAGATATTGATATAAATAAAAACAGTTTTATGGTTTTAACTAAAGGGAAAAAGCAAAGAATTGTTTTTTATACAGATAGAACAAAAAAATTATTAAAAGAATATATAGCAAAAAAAAATAAAGTACAAATTAATAATAATATACAATTAAAAGAGGAAAGAGATAAATTATTTATAACAAATTTAGGAAAACACTTGTCGATTTCCACAGTTGAGAGTATTTTTGAAAAACAAAGAGTTAATTTTGGGTGGCAAAAAAACTTTACTCCTCATGTTTTGAGGCATAGTTATGCAACACATTTATTGAATAATGGGGCATCAATAAGAATGGTTCAACAAATGCTTGGTCATTCAAGTTTATCAACTACACAAATTTATACTCATGTATCACAAAAAAAGATGCGAGATGTGTATTTAAAAACACATCCACATGGAAGGAAATGAAATGGGATCATTTAAAGGAACAACAATTGTAGCAGTAAGAAAAAGTGGTAAAGTAGCTATCGCAGGAGATGGCCAAGTAACACAAGGTAATACTGTATTAAAAGGAAATGCACATAAGATTCGTCATTTATTTGGTGGAAAAGTTGTAACAGGTTTTGCTGGTACAACTGCAGATGCATTTACATTATTTGAATTATTTGAAAAAAAGCTAAAGCAATTTAATGGTGATTTAACTAGATCTGCTGTTGATTTAGCTAAGCAATGGAGAACTGATAAATCTCTAAGACAATTAGAAGCAATGTTAATTGTAACTGATGGAGACAAAATTTTCTTAATAAATGGTGCTGGTGATGTAGTAGAGCCAGAGAATGATGTTATTGGTATTGGATCAGGTGGTAATTATGCTTTATCTGCTGCTTTAGCCTATTTAGATTCAGAAACAGATTTAGAAGCAAAAGAAATTGCCATTAAAAGCGTTGAAATAGCAGCTTCATTATGCATATATACTAATAACTCTATTATTGTTGAAGAATTATCAAAGTAAAAGGGAAAAATTATGAATAAACTAGCATTATTAGATGAGATGAAACCGTCTCAAATTGTATCAGAATTAGATAAATATATTATTAACCAAAATCAAGCAAAAAGAACTATTGCTGTAGCTATAAGAAATAGAACAAGAAGAAAAAAATTACCAGATGAAATTAGAGATGAAGTATCACCTAAAAATATGATTTTGATTGGACCAACTGGTTGTGGTAAAACAGAACTTGCAAGACGTATTAGTAAACTTAGCAATGCTCCTTTTATTAAGGTTGAAGCAACAAAATTTACTGAGGTAGGTTATGTTGGTAGAGATGTTGAATCAATGGTTAGAGATTTGATGGGTATTTCAATTCAAATGGTTAATAAAGAAATGAGTGAACTTTATAAAGATCAAGTTGAAGAAAAAGTCGAAGAGCGATTGTTAGATTTGCTTCTTCCACTCAAAGATTCTTCCTCAACTGATGTATCATCTACTTCAATTTCTGAAAGTTCAAAATCAACTAGAGAAAAATTTAGAGAAATGCTTAAATCTGGAAAATTGGAAGAACGTGAAGTTGAAATTGCAGTTAATAATAAATCAAATGTTGGAGTTGAAATGATTGGTGCAACTTCTATGGATGATATTCAAAATGCTATGAATTCTTTAGGATCAATTTTTCAACAACCAAAAAAAAGAACTTGTTCTATAAAAAGAGCTCGTGAAATATTGAGGGAAGAAGAAACTCAAAAAATGATTGACCCTGAAAAAGCTAAAGATGAAGCAAAAGAAAGGGTTGAACAAATGGGTATAATTTTTATTGACGAAGTTGATAAAATTGCATCCTCTGAAGGTCAAAAAAATGGCCAAGATGTTTCAAGAGAAGGCGTTCAAAGAGATATTTTACCTATTGTAGAAGGTACTCAAGTAAATACTAAATGGGGAATTATTGATACAACTCATATTTTATTTATTGCAAGTGGTGCTTTCCATGTATCAAAGCCTAGTGATTTGATACCTGAATTACAAGGAAGATTTCCACTAAGAGTTGAATTAGAAGAATTAAAAGCTGATGATTTTGCTAAAATTTTAGTAGAACCAAAAAATGCTATTACAATGCAATATCATGAATTATTAAAAACTGAAGGTGTAGATATTCAGTTTGATGATGAAGCAATAAAAAGAATAAGTGAAATTGCTTATGAAGTAAATAACACAAATGAAAACATTGGTGCTAGAAGACTTTATACTGTAATGGAAAAATTATTAGAAGAATTAAGTTTTAGTGCAGATGAATGTGCTAGTCAAACTATAACAATAACTAAAGAATATGTAGATGAAAGATTGTCTGATGTAGTTCAAGATCAAGATTTATCAAGATTTATTTTATAGGAGCTAGCTATGGAGTTTCTTAAAATTGAAGCAAAAACCTATGATGATGCAATTAAAATAATAAGGCAACGTTATGGTGGGAATGTAAGAATTCATTCTTATAAAAATATACCATCAACTTTTGTAAAAAAAGGTAGTTGTGAGATAACTTGTTATTTGGTTGAAAGTGTTAAAAAGGATAAAAATAAAGAAAAAGAGGTTAGTCCTTCTTATGAAACTCCAAAAAGTATTGAAGCTCCTAGTGCAGTTGTTTCAAAAATGAAGAATATATTAGAACAAAATGATTTTTCAAAGAATTTAATTGATAAAGTTATTGGCGATTTAATTTGGGAAGATGCTAGTGATATTACTGAGATGGAACTAAGTTTAGTCAATGGGTTAATTGATAGTGCAAAAATTGATAGAGAGAATATGTTAAATCCTCCAAAATATTTTGTATTACATGGATCTAGTGCAGTAGGTAAAACAGTATCTTTGCTCAAATTAGCGCTATTATATTCTTCAAAAATTGAAGAATCATCAAGGAAAAAAGTTGCAATATTATCACTTGGTGGTTCTACAAAATTAAATTCAATTTGTGAATTGCATGAATTAGATATATTTCATGTTGGAGAGCCTAGAGCATTGCGTCAATTTACAAAAACTGATAGCGATCGTTATGATTTAATATTTGTAGATTTTGGAGATATTGAAAAAGATCTAAAAGATACTATGCTAAATGTTTTAGATGATGAAAATGTAGGGCATTTTTTATGCATAAATTCAAGATATAAATTAAGTGAATTAAATTACACCTTTAATCAGATACAAGAGAAATATAAAATACGTAGTGTGATAGTTACAATGTGTGATGAGGCTGTTTCAGTTGGAAATGTTTTATCTTTTTGTAATTCATTAGAATTGCCCCTATTATTTTTTAGTGAAGGTAAAGACATTGAAAAAGGGTTCTACCTTGCCAATAGTTCATATATCATGAGTTTATTACATAGCTTTTCAATTGATTTTAGATCAATGTGGGAATCTTCAAATAAAGAGAATTTAGTTTAGTTTGTTTTGAGCTTTTAATCCTTTTATTATATTACTTATTGCAGGGGAGGCAACGTTGCTTCCCCAAATAGAATTTTTTGATGGTGCTTTTGCTGCAAAATATATTATGTATTTAGGATTATCGGCATCAACTATTGCAATTGTAGAAGCTAAAGATTTTCCATCTTTATAACTCATAGTCTCTTCATTTAATAATTGTGCTGTACCTGTTTTTGCAGCTACTTTTACACCTTCAACACTAGCATTTATAGCAGTGCCTCCTTCTTGAGTTGCTTTTAGCATTGAATCTAATACTATTTGTGCTGATTCTTTTGATATAATTTGTTTTTTATTTGATACTTCATTTATTGTATTTCCAATTTGTTTAACAATTTTAGGCTCTACTAAAATTCCATTGTTTGAAATAGCCGTTGCTGCGCTAGTTAAATTTAGTGCAGTTGTTAATAATTCTTGTCCAAAAGCAATAGTTGGTTTTGATCTTAGAGACCATAAAGCTGGATCTTGAATTCTAGATCTTGAAATACCATTAATTGGTAAATCTTTTTTTGTATCAAAACCAAAATCAATCAGTTTATCATAAAATTTTTCACTATCAGTTTCTAATGCCCATTTACTAATTGCACCATTACAAGAAAATTTAAGCATAGTATCTTTTGTAACAGTTTTATGCTCATGTGAACAATTTATTGTAAATTCTTGATTATTTATTTCAAAAGTGTATGAACCATCACAATAAAAAGGTGTTTCAAAGTCAGCTTCATCTAAATCTAATAATGCAGCAAATGAATATATTTTAAAAACTGATCCTGGTTCATATAATAAAGATACAACATTATTTTTTCTCTCCTCGAGACTACTGTTTTTAAAATTATTTAAATCATACCAAGGATAACTAGAAATTGCTAAGATTTCACCATTTTTTGCATCCATTACTATAGCTAAAGAACTTTCAGGGCTATATTTTGCATTTACTCTTTGCACTTCTAAATCACATAAATATTGAATATTCATATCTAGAGTTAAATATATATCATCTGCAAATGTTATTGATTCATTTAATCCTAATCCAGGATAAAGTACATCGTTTAAAGTATTTTCAATACCTTCAAGCCCATTGTTATCATAACCAACAAAACCAATAGTTTGGCAAGCGTGAAAAGTATAAGGATAATCTCTTCCATATTTTTTTTCTAATTTAACTTTATTTATTAAATTATTTTCATCGATAAATGTTTTAAATGATTCAACTACATCATTATCTACTCTAGCTTTTATCAGTGCTTGAAAGGTATACTTATTTGCTGTATTTATTATTTCATCTAAATCCATATCAAGATAAGGGGAGCACATTTGAGCAATATGTTCTAAATCCTCAATCTTATCAACTCGAAAACTACAACTGTAATAAGGGACTTCAATAGCTAAAAGATTAGAATTCCTATCATAAATATTCCCTCTTATAATAGTATTTGCAACTTTTGGATCATTATAGTTTACTCTTTTATTTTTTCCATTTATCATAATAAAGGATACTTTAATAAGAATTAAAGTAAATAAAATTAGAATAATTATTTCTGAGTAGGTGAAAAATTTTTCTTTTTTGGTGGAATTCATGATAGAAATATAGTACAGTATGAATAAGGTAATGTCGACATGAATAGAGAAAATTTTGATATGGATGGAGATCCTCCTAAAGAGAGAAAAGAGAATGAAAGTCCAAAAAAAAATAATATAATTATTGTAATTGTATTTTTTGTTTTACTAATTTTATGTTTAGTTGCTGGTTATTTTTATATTATAAATAATAAAACTCCAAATTCTAAAGAAACTAAAATAGAAACAATGAATGAAACAAAATCTAATGTAGAAACAATTGACTTAGAATATGTTGGAGAATCTAATAATTCAAAAGCAAAAAATATTTCTGAGTCTAATGTATCACCTGTAATTGAAGAGGAAAGTGATAATACATTAGCATTAGATATTTCCAAAGTTCAAACAGCTAAAGCTGCAGAAGGTGCTGTAAAATTTGTAAAACATGTAGTTAGAGAAAATGAAGATTTAAATAGTATTGCTAAATTATATAATCTTAAAGTAAGAACTTTAATTAGTATAAATGACATAAAAAATATAAGTGGATTAAAAGAAGGTATTGTTTTATCAATTCCAGATAGAAATGGAAGATATTATACAGTCCAATCAGGAGATATGTTATCTACAATTTCAAATGAATATTGTCCAAATTTAGGGTGGAAAACTCTTCAAGAGATAAATGGATTAGTTGATACAAGGCTTGATGTTGGAGATAAAATTTTTATACCAGATATGAGTGATATTATTGCAAATCCTACTATAAATACAGCTTCTAATAAATTTAATTTTCCAACAGATGGAAAAATTATTGCAAAATATGGTCAGTTTATGGAAGACAATCAATATAATGATGATATAAGTTTAGATGGTATTTTAATAAAAACTACAAATCCAATATATGCTTCAGCAAAAGGTGTTGTTG
>CAZPTG010000034.1:0-14228 GCA_964589355.1 uncultured Spirochaetaceae bacterium | reverse complement strand
AATTGAAGACATTAAAATGGATGTTTCTAAAAAATATGGTATGATTCAACCTAATCAATCAAATACTCAAGCTGTTAGGGCTGTATTTATAATTGATCCAAAAGGATTTATTAGAACCATTTTATATTATCCACTATCGACTGGTAGAAATTTTGATGAGTTAAAAAGAATTTTACAAGCTCTTCAAAAAGCTGATAAAGATAATTGTGCAACTCCTGCTGATTGGAGAGAAGGTGATGATTATATTGTACCTCCTGCAGGTAGCTGTGGTAGTGCTAAAGAAAGAGTAGAAAGTGATGATGAGGATATGTATTGTTTAGATTGGTTTATGTGCTTTAAAAAAGATAAAACCAAATAGATATAATAATGCAAAAAAGGCTATTGAATTATACTTTTCAATAGCCTTTTTTATATAACAATTAAAAATTGTTAAAAATTATTTTTTAATTATTTTCTTTGTCCATCTTAATTAAGTTTCTAAGACCCTGAACAACAACTTTAATTGCATTTTCAGTATCATGTAGAATCGGATTATCCATACCTAATTTTTCTCTTTCTTGATTTCCAACTACAAAGAACTCACTTCCACATCTAACACCTAAATATGATGCTACAGTAAATAAAGCAGCACTCTCCATTTCACTAGCTAATACACCAAGTTTTTTCCACGCTTCCCATTTATTATTCAAATCATAACTTACTGGCATTAAATCAGGTGAGTGTTGACCATAAAAAGAATCTTTACACTGAACAATACCTGTATGATTGTTAAATCCTAGTTTATTTGCTGCATCTCTTAATGCTTGAACTACATCAAAATTTGCTACTGCAGGAAATTCAATTGGTGCATATTCTTTGCTAGTACCTTCAAAACGGATAGCTCCTGTTGCTACTACAACATCTCCACCCATAACAGGCAATGCAATTCCACCACATGTACCAACTCTTATAAAAGTATCAGCACCACATTTATATAGCTCTTCCATTGCAATAGAAGCAGAAGGACCACCAATACCTGTAGAGGTAACAGATACTTTTTCTCCATCTAAAAAACCTGTATATGTTATATATTCTCGATTATCAGCAATTAACTTTGGATCATCAAAATATTTTGCTATTTTTTCACATCTTTTTGGATCTCCTGGCAATATTACATATTTTCCAACATCACCTTTTTTTATATGTAAATGATATTGAATACCAGTTCCATTCATATAATCTGACATTATTAGCCTCCTAAATTAATATATCTAAACAGAGTATTTATTATAACATTGTTAGAGAATGTTATGCAACAATAAAGATATATTTCGATATGTAGATAGAATTAAATATTAAAGATATGTGTATTATCATAAAAATATATATTTTTATAACATGATATAAGTTTTACCCATTCCTCCATCAGAAGGTATTGCAAATCTATAATCTTTTACATGTGATTGTTTTTTTAAATATAAATGAATTCCTTTTTGTAAAATTCCATCACCATAGCCATGAATTATTGAAAAAGTGCTAATATTATGGACTAAACATGCTTCTAATTGAGTTTTAACTATTTCTAAAGCTTCTTCAAGAGAATATCCTCTAACATCTATATTCGTTTTAGGTCGTGGTGTTTCATTCGTATAAGAAACACTTACTTTCTCTTTTTTTTCAATATCTTTTGCTTGATAAAGGTCTTTTTCTTTAAATGAAATTCTAAGAGAGCCAACTTGTACTATCCATTTTTTCACTCCATCTGATTTAAGAACAACACCTTCACTTTTAGATGCACCACATAAAACTTCTAGACCTTTTTTTATTTCAAAAGGTTCTCTTTTTTCTTCTAGTTGCAACTCTTCTTTTTCAAGTTCATCTTTTATTGAAACTTCTTTTTTATTTAATTGATTAATAAAATCTTTTACTTGTTTTGTTTTTTCTTTAGTTATTTCACCTGTTACTAATTTACTTACTAAATTTTCTAAATCTTTTCTACTTTGATTTATATATCTAGATAATTCACTAGATTGCTCTTCTTTTAAAATATGCTCTTTTTTCTTTAATTTTTTATTAAATAATTCAGCTTTAGTCTTTAATACATTTAATTCACTTTCTTTTTTATCTAATTCTTTTAATCTTTTTTCAACATGAACTCTTTCATTTTCTAATCTTTTTACTATCTCACCAATTTGTAAGTGTTCATCTCCCAAATATCTCTTAGCATTATTTATTACCTCTTTAGGCAATTTCATTCTAATTGCAGTTTCAATTGCATGAGAATCACCTGGTAAACCACAAACTACTCTAAATGTTGGAAGATGTGAATTTTCATCAAATTCCATTGAAGCATTTAACATTTGATCTGAAACATAAGCTTTATGCTTTAATGAGGCTAAATGGGATGTAATAAATGAATATTTAGAATTTTTTATTAAATAATCAACACTACTTTGAGCTATTGCACCACCTTCATTTGGATCTGTTGCTGAACCTAATTCATCTAAAATCACTAAAGAATTAGTACTACTATTACTTAGTATTTTTGATAAAGAATTCATATGTCCACTAAATGTAGATAATTCTTCTTCTATACTTTGATCATCTCCAATATCGGTATATATCTTATCAAAAATAGGTAATATAGAGCCCTCCTCAGCTGGTATATAACCTATAAACTGATTTAATGCTGAAAATAATCCTACGGTTTTAATAGTTACTGTTTTACCACCTGCGTTTGGACCTGAAATAACTACACATTTTATTTTATCATCAATATCAAGTGATATTGGTACAGCTTTTATTCCTAATAAAGGATGTCTTGCATACAGTAATTTAATTTTATTGTCACTTAATTCTACTTTAGAGCAATTATTTTTTATAATCCATCTAGAAAAAGCATAAATTATATCAACATTTTTTACTAAAGGAGACAAATATTTTAAATCATTTATACACTTTTTCAATTGAGAATTTAATTGAGCAAATATTTTTGCAATTTCTATTTGTATTTGTTGCTCAGCTAAAACAACTGAATTGTTATATTCAACCATCTTATATGGCTCTACAAATACAGTATTTCCACTAGAACTATTTCCATGTACAAATCCTTGAACTTTGGATCTAGAATCATTTTTTATTGGTAATACTATTCTATCATCTCTTATTGTTTCTAAATCATTTTGTAAAAAATCTTTATTATTTTTTATATATTCTTTTGTAAAATTAGATCTCTCTCTTCTAGTTTTTTCTACCTTTTTAACTAAACTTTTTATTAAAGGGTGACTTTCTTTTACCATTCCACTCTCATCAAGAGCATAAAAAACATCTTCTTTAAACTTCAATAATTGATCAGATACCCCATCTCCTAATAAATGACTAATTTTATTTGAAGATTTATTATCAAATATTGGAGATTTAATAAAACTATATAATAATTGTGCACTATTTATAAAAGATGCAGTATTATACAAAGATATTCCATCAACATCTTTATGTATTGCTTTTACATCTTTAAATACATTTTCTATTGAAGGAAAACTATTTGGCTTATTTATATTTGGATTATTAAGAATATATATAAAATCTTGAATTTTCTCTTGCAAATGAGAAATTTCATCTTTATTTGTATAAAACTCTCTTTTATATAAAGTTTTTATACTTCCTTCAAATAATAAATTTTTTTCTATTTTTTCTAAAACTTGATAAAATCCTAAATCAACTAAAGTTTTTTTTGATAATTTCATTTCTTTTTTTTCTTTGGTATTCTATATCTTGATTTACTTGTTGAATTAGAACTACCTTTCCATTTTGGACCTTGAAGAGATAATGAATCTATCATTCTCAAATAACTCTCATATCTATCTTCATTAATAATTTCACTCTCAACAAGTCTTTTTATTTCACAATCAGGTTCACTTGTATGAGTACACATTGAAAATGCACATTTGTCACTAGCTTTATTAAATTCTGGAAATGAATTTGCAATTTCAACTGGATCTCTATGGGGAACCATAATTTCTCTAACTCCGGGAGTATCAACTATTGAAATATTATCTCTTTCAAGCAAGAGAGAATAATTAGTTGTATGTCTTCCCCTATCATATTTATCACTTATTTCATTTGTTTTTTGATTAGTATCTAAAATTTTATTTATTAAAGTTGATTTACCTACCCCGCTTTGTCCAACAAAAGCCACAACTTTATTCTCAATTTTTTCTACTAATTTATCAATTCCTATATTTTCCTTTGCACTAACTAAAATAGTATCATAGCCTAATTTTTTAAACAAATTAAATCTTTCTTGATCTCTTTCATTAAGCTTAAAATCACTTTTATTCAAAACAATTAATATTTTAGCATTATTAGAACAAGCAATTACTCTATCAATAAAACGAGGTCTAAAAGGTGGATTAGAACAAGATGAAACACAAACAATTAAATCCATATTTGCAACAACTGTTTGATTACATTTTCCTTTCATATTCCATCTTTGAAAACTATTAACTCTCTCTTTTCTATTAATTATTAAACCTTCATCATCATTAGTTGTTTCAAATTCGACTAAATCTCCAACAGCTAAAGGGTTGTATTCATCATTAACATTATTTAACAATTTACCTTTTATTCTACACTTATAAATGTTGTTATTATATTCCACATTATAAATGTTATTTATTCCACGTATTATTCTTCCTATCATGTTTTCTATGTTAGTCAAAAGAAAAAAACTTGACAAGCTATATTTTTTTGATAATCATAAAAATATGTTTAACTTTAAAACTTGTAAAAAAGATAATTGCAATGCTTTTGTCACCTTAGACAGTGATTATTGCTATAGACACAGTGAAAATAAGAATGAATTACTAATAAAAATGAATAATCTTTTAAGAAATGAAGAATTAATCAGGGATATTACTTTTTCACATGCAGAATTTGAAAACCTTTCAACAGAACAAAGAAATTTTTCTTCTTCTAATTTTTCATTTTGTACTTTTAGGAATATTAATTTTTCAGGATCAAGAATCGCCACATGTTTTTTTGATTTCTGTTTATTTGACAATTGTATTTTTAGTGATACAGATATTAGATATTCTGTATTTTCGGGAAGTAAAATTTTGAATTCTAACTTTTCTAATTCATTATTAATTCATAATAATTTTTCAGGAATTGATGCTTGGTTTTGTGATTTTAGCTGTTGTGATTTATATTTTACAACATTTTGTAACTCTTGCTTAAGAGATGTTAACTTTGAAGATTGTAATTTAAAGAAAGCAGATTTCAGAGAAACTGAACAAAGACGACTGAATTTCAAATATTCAAACTATGAGGATGCTAGTAAATGAGAATATATCAACATTTTTCTGTAGTAGGCTTTTGTAATACATATGTTGTAGGTTCAAAAAAAGGTGGTGAAGCCATTCTAATTGATCCTGGACATGTTGATAATGAACTTATCAGTATAATCGAAAGAAATAATTATACAATAAGTTCAATTTTGTTAACACATCGTCATCAATCTCATACAAAAGGTGTAGGGACTTTGTTAAAACTATATAAACCTACTATATATGCTTACACTTCTAAAGTTTATGATTTTGAAATCACTGAAATAAAAAATGATACTAAAATAGTATGTGGTGGTCTAGATGTTGATATTATCCATCTCCCTGGGCATAGTGTAGATTCTCTAGTTTTCAAAATTGGACATGCTCTATTTACAGGAGATACTTTAATGGCCTCAAGAGTTGGATCAACTCCTGGTTTTGTTGAAAGATCTTTATTAATTAAAATAATAAAAAAGAAGTTACTAAATTTAGATGATAATCTATTAGTATTCCCAGGCCATGGAGCTCCAACAAAAATAAAAAATGAAATCTTATTTAATCCTGAATTAACTGAAGAATCAGCATCCCCATGGCTAAGAAACCAAATAAAACTTGAAAGACATAATAGATTTTAATTATTTTTCTTTAATTTTATTGGAGTTTCATAATACTTTTTTTTATGGCCCTTTTCTAAAATAAAAGGGTCTAATTGTTTAATAACATTTTTAAATCTCTGTGGCATAGGCGATCTAAATCTCATTTTGTTATAAGTTTTCGGATGCAATATCTCTAATTGAAGAGCGTGTAACATAAGAGTTGCATCTCTAAAATTTTTATCAGTATTAGAATATATAGGATCACCTAATATTGGATGATTTATACTTTTTAGATGAACACGTATTTGATGTGTACGCCCTGTGTGAATATTAATTCTTACTAAAGCATACCCTCTATATTGTTTTAAGACCAAATAACTAGTATCTGCATTTTTTCCTTTATCTTTTTCACAAGTAATATATTTTTTTCTATCTTTAGGATCTCTAATTAAATTGTCATTTATTCTACCACGTCTTTTGTCAAAATAGCCCTTTACTAAAGCTATATATATTTTACTTGTTTTTCTCTCTTTAAACTGTGCAGATAAAGCTCTTTGACTTTCTCTATTTAATGCAACAACCATTGTACCACTTGTATCTTTGTCTAATCTATGAACAATACCTGGTCTTAAATGTGAAGTTTTATCAACATAACTATCAATTTCCTCATCATCCTCTTTATCAAAATTAGTTGCAAAATTATCACCATATCGATAAACCAAAGCATTTACTAATGTATTGTGATAATTGTTTGCCCCTGGGTGAACAACTAGATTTTGTTCTTTATTAATCACAAATATATCTTGATCCTCATAAAGAATATTAAGAGATATATTCTCTCCTTCAATTCCTTCAAAGAATTCCTCACTATATTTTATCTCTATTTCTTGCCCACTCTTAATTTTAGTACTATTTTTAACTAATTTATTATTAATAAATATCTGTGTATTTTTATCTGAAACAAGAGATCTTGATATATTTTCAATATGAGATGCAATATAGCTATCAACTCTCATTTTTTCATCAATTTCTTCTACAATTAATTTATGACTTACTTCTTTTTTTGACATATATTATTCAAATTCTCCTATAATATAATCTCCAAGTGCGATTGATAACGATATGAGAGCAGCAACAGATAATTGATTTTTAAAATTTGTAAAATCATCATTAGATGAAGTATCTATTAATGAAATATTATCAGCTACATTATAAGCTAAAATGCTTAGTGGTAAAGTTATTGCAAACGATCCAAAAAATAAACTCTCACCTCTTCTTAATTTCCAACTCCAAGAAGGAAATTCATCTAAAGTATATGATTCATAATCCTTAAAATCATTAGTATCTGATATTAAAGAAGTGCATGATATACAAAATACTAAAAATAATGCAATAACTTTCTTTTTCATAAAAACTAACCTTTTTTTGAATAATCTCTATTGCCAAATATTTTTGTTCCAACTCTTATTATAGTAGATCCTTCCTCAATAGCAATATCATAATCACCACTCATTCCCATACTAAGCTCTTTAATTTTATATGAAAGCTCTATCTCAAGCTTTTCTTTTATTTCTCTAACTAATTTAAAAGCTTCTCTGACATCTTTTTTACTTCCATTTAATGGTCCAATAGTCATTAAACCTGTAAGATTTACATTATCTAAAGCGATAGCTAACTTTGCAGCATCTTTTATTGCTTGATATGTTTCAAAGCCTGTTTTATTTACATCTTTTGAACTATTGTATTCTAGCATAACATCTATAACTTCATTTCTATTTTTTGCATATGAATTTATTTTATTTAAAATTTTTATCGAATCTACACTATCTATAGAATCAAATAACTCAAGTGCTTTTTTTGCTTTATTAGACTGCAAATGCCCAATTAAATGCAATTCTAAATCTTTAGCTCTATCACCTTTTTTAGGAAATTTATTATCAACTTCTTGAACTCTATTCTCTCCAAAAAGACGCTCTCCTAAATTATATGCTTCTTCAACAGCTTCAAAGGGATGAGTTTTGCTAACACACATTAATCTAACATTTTGATTTTTTTCTTTAATTTGATTATTTAATTTATTTAATATTTCTTTCATAATTTCACTACTATATTTATATAATAATTATATTACTATTATTTGATATAATTATTTATTTATATAAATACATATACCTCCAATCAATTATTTTTTATTATAATTTTTTCTTTTCAACTTTAATTCATTATATTGCTTTTTCCCTTTAATAAGCAAAGAAGAAAATTCTTCTCTAACTTTATCTAATTGAGTATCAATATAAATATTTTTCTTTTTCATACTAGGGAAAGCATTAATGATTCTTTTATTTCTTCTAGCAAGTCTTGCCTTTCGTTGAATTTGTTCTTCATTCCATTTATCTCTAATAGTTTGAACAAAATCTTCGGCCTTTCCATTCTTTTTAAGAGTAAGAATTTTTTCTTTAACTTCTTCACTTCTATCTCTAAATTCATCAAGTGCTTTATTAAATGATGCCATTTTAGAAGCCGATAGTGCAAAATCGAAACTCATACCAAAAACGATAATCATTGTCAAATAATATTGTACAACTTGAGGCAAATAATTAACAAATCTAAAAATATAGGGATGAATAACATTTACTATTAATAGACTTAATATCCCAAATAATGTTGAATTTAATAAACAAACTCGTCCATTAATGTTAAAAAAATAATTACTATAATCCCAAAGCTTAATATGGAATATTTTTTCAAGAAGTAAAGAGCCAATATATTCTATAATGCTTGTTGATATCATTCCTGCAATAAATAATAACACAATATTGTTAATAAAAGGTTCTAATAAGAATAAAACGCTCATTGCTCCAAAACCATATATTGGTAAATAAGGGCCATGCAAAAAACCTCTATAAACTATTTTTTTCTCCCCAATAGAACAATATATTTCTTCACAAACCCAACCAATAAAACAATATATAAAAAAGAAAATAATTTCTGTATTTATCATATAACATCCTATAAATTAATTAATAATAACTATTATTAAACAAATTTTTTGTATATATATCAACCGGGTTATCAAAAAGGGTTTTAGTTTCTTGAATCTCAACTATTTTACCATCATTTATAACACCAATTCTATCACAAATATATCCAACAACATTTAAATCATGAGAAATAAAAAGAAAAGTTAAGTCCATTTTTTTCTTCAAATAATTTAATAAATTTAAAATACCTGCTTGTATACTAATATCTAGAGCTGATACACACTCATCTAATACAACAAACTTTGGCTCTAATACTAAAGCTATTGCAATAGCTAATCTTTGTCTAAGACCTCCGGATAATTGATGAGGATAACTTGTTTTATACATTTTATCTAAACCAACTAAATCCATCATCTTATCAACCTTTAAAGATCTCTCTTCTTTTAATCCTATTTTATGAATATCTAAAGGCTCTTTTATCAAATAACCTACAGTTTTTTTACTATCTAGAGAACTATAAGGATCTTGAAATACTATTTGGATATCTTTATAAAATTGCTTTAAATCACTTCTTTTTTTAATTAATGACAAATCTTTATCCATGAATTTTATTGAACCATTAAAGGATGTAACTAATTTCAATAATAACAAAGCAATTGTGCTTTTTCCTGATCCACTATTTCCAACAAGACCAAAAGTTTCACCTCTTAAAATTTCAAAAGATATATCTTCTAAAATTAAGTCATTTTTGTAAGAAAAAGATACATTCTCAAGTTTTATAAAACTCATTTATTTAACTCCTTTGCAAAATGACATCTTAGGCATGAATTTCCCATTTTCTCTAATTTAGGTTTTTCATTAAAGCAAATTTCTTTTGCATATTCACACCTTGGTGCAAAAGGACACATATTATTATTCCTGTCCTCTAGTTTTGGAACTATCCCAGTGATAGAATCTAATACTTGCCCTTTTTTATCAACTGACGGTAATGATTTTAATAAAGCCTTTGTATAGGGATGTTTTGGATTATTTATTAAATCTTTAGTAGTTGAACTTTCTACCATCATTGATGCATACATTACATAAATTTTATCACTAAATTTTTTTACAAGAGATAAATCATGAGAAATGAATAATACAGCATTTTTTAACTTTTCATTCATATCTTTTAAAACTTGTAATATTTGATTTTGTACACTAACATCTAAGGCTGTAGTTGGTTCATCAGCAATTAATAAACTAGGATTATTTATTAGCGCTTGAGCGATCATTACTCTTTGTCTCATCCCCCCTGAAAGTTGATGAGGATAAGAATTATAAACTCTATCTAAATCATCAAGTCCAACCATATTTAGCATTTTATATATTTTTGCTTTACTATTTAAATCATCTTTTTTGTGAGCTTTAATTGCTTGCTTTATTTGTTTATTAACTTTCATCAAAGGGTTTAAAGCACTCATTGGCTCTTGAAATATCATTGATATCTCATTTCCTCTAATTCTATTTAATTCTTTAATATTTAAAGCAAGAAGATTTTTATCATTATAGATTATTTCACCATTAAGTATTTTTGAACTAGGTGGAATTAATGAAAGAATAGATAAAGCACTTAAACTTTTTCCACAACCACTTTCACCAACTAAACCAACAAATTCACCTTTTTTTATTTCAAGATTTATCTCATCAACAGCTTTTACTACCCTATTATTTATATTAAAGGCTAAAGAAAAATCTTTTATTTCTAATATATTATTATTATTCATTTCTCTTCTTCTCTTCTCATACTTTATTAATCCCATCACCCAGTAAATTGAATCCTAGAACTAAAATTATTATAAAAATTGATGGTATTATTACATATGAAGGTTTTTGTAATATATACGATTGTGCTTCACTAACCATTTTACCTAAACTTGGATTTGGAGGTTGTATACCTAATCCTAAATAACTTAACCCTGCTTCTGAGAGCACAGCTGTAGCAAAAGTAAGTGATGCTGTTACTATTAACTCCCCATATATATGATGAAATATATGTATTACCATTATCCGAAAATTACTTGCCCCTCTAGCTTTTGTTGCCAATACAAATGGAGAATTTCTATATGAATAATACCCTCCTCTTGCAATTCTAGCAAATCGTGGAATACTCATAATAGTTAATGCAATAATAATATTTTTTGCACTTGTTCCAAAAACAGCAATTAACATTAAAGCTATTAACACCCCTGGAAATGACATTAAAGTATCTATTATTTTTTTAATTATTTCATCAACATATTTTGAATAATATCCAGCTAAAGCTCCTATCGGAGTTCCTAAGATAAAACCAAATAAAACTACATAAAACCCTATTTCTACACTTAAAAGAGTTCCAACCATAATTCTAGATAATATATCTCTTCCTAAATGATCAGTTCCTAATAAATGTTTAAATGAAATATCTGCTAATTTATTTGAAATATCAATAGTATTAATTTCATAAGGAAGCTTAATTATTCCCCAAATAATTATAAAAATAATAAAGGATAAAAATATAAAACCACTTAAAAAATTCTTATTTCTAAAATAATCTTTCAAAACATCTCCTATTTTATCCTAATTCTTGGATCAATAAATCGATATAGAATATCTATTATAAAATTAACTAATATTACAATTAATGATAAATATAATACTAAAGCTTGGATAAGAGGTAAATCTCTACTTGTAATACTTGAGGTAATTAACTTACCTATACCAGGTAAAGAAAAGACATTTTCAATAATAATACTACCTGCTAATATATCTGTTACAATAAGGCCTACAATAGTTATAACAGGAATTAATGCGTTTCTTAAAACTTGTTTATAAAGAACTGTTTTTTCACTCAAGCCAAGACTATAAGCAGTTCTAACATAATCCATTTTTAATTGCTGATTTACAGATGTATTTAAATATCTTACAACAATAGAAGATGCACCAATAGCTATTGATAAACTTGGCAATAATAAACTTTTTATATTTAATATAGGATTTGTAGAAAAAGATACATAACCAATTGATGGTAAAACACCTAAATTAACTGTAAATATTGCAATCAAAAATATCCCAAGACAAAAAGTTGGTATACTCATACCAATTTGTGAAAAAATAGAGAGTGGAATATAGCTTTTTTTATTTCTTTTACTCACTAATAAAAGACCAAAAGGGATTGCAATTATTAGTGTAAGTAATAGCGAATAAATAGATAATTGCAAGGTAACCACCAATGCATCAAAAATAATTGGAGCAACAGGTTTTTGATATTTATAAGAAACACCTAATTCCCCTTTTAATAATGATTCAATCCAATTAATATATCTAACAACTGCGGGAGAATCTAAATCCATAGTTTCTCTTAGTTGAGCTATCTGCTCTTGAGATGCATCCAGACCTAAAATAACTTGTGCAGGATCTCCTGGCAAAATATTAAATATATAAAATGTTATAATCGATACTAATAAAATAGTAATAAATGTATTTATAAACTTTTTAATAAAATATAGCATAATAATTCCTAATCAACATAAAGTCTATTATACTATATTTTAAATGATAATAGCTACACCATTTATTTATTTTCATATTGCATACTAGCAAAATCAATTAAACCTGCTGGATAATATTTATATCCGAGTAAATCTTCTCTCATTGCTACAGTATTATTTGGATCACAAAGCCAAACTGAAGCATTTGTTTCACTTAATATTTTTTGCGCTTCTTTATATAAAGTAGCTCTTTTTTCTTTATCAACTGATTTAGCAGCTTTATTTATCACTCTATCATAATCATCATTTGTATAATTTATAAAATTACGTTTATAAGTTGTTTCATATCTTGATAGAATATCATTTGGATCAATTTTTCCTGCAAGTCCAATTATTGTAGATTGATAATTTCTATTTGTATAAACCTCTTCTAACCAAGTACCCCATTCTACACTTTTAATTGTTACATTAATATTAATTTTTTGAGCTTCACTTGCAATAATTTGAGCTGAATTTACATGTTGATAATAATTAGACGGAACTGTTATTTCTAAATCAAAACCATCTTCATAACCTGCTTCTTTTAATAACTTTTTTGCTTTTTCTGCATCATAATCATAATATCCATCTAAATCATAATTATAATAATAATCCATTACAGGGCTAAAATTTGTATATAATTTAGTAGCATAACCGCCAAATACACCATCGATAATATCGTCTCTATTTACCATTAAATTTAGAGCATGCCTAACTTTTTTATTATTTAATGGCTCACTATCATTATTTAAAGCCCATAATATTACCATATTCATTGGAGAGCTATCAATTTTATAATCTTCTTCTAATAATTTTGCATTATCATTTGAAATAATCGCAATATCTAATTGATTAGATTTTAGAGCACTAACAACTGAAGCTTCATCACTAATAATAAAAATCTCAGCTCTTTTAATGGATGGCATTTTTTCTTTATTATAATAATCATCAAATTTTTCTAATACAACTTTTTGAGATGGAATATATTCAACAAATTTATAAGGTCCACTTCCAATTGGATTTATAGCTTGATCATCATATCCTCTTGGTAATATTGCAATGGTTGTTGTTGATAAAAATGCACTTGAAGGAGATTCTAGAATAAATTTAATTGTATTTTCATCAACCACTTCTATTTTATCAATACCACTATATCTAGCAGCATTTGCAATATCACCACTCATATTTAATAAATTTTCATAAGTATATAAAACATCATCACTACTTAACTTTTTACCATTATGAAAATATACATTATCACGTAATTCAAAAGTATATTCATCATGATTATCATTTATTATTACATTTTTAGCAATTGCAGGATATAAACTTCCATCACTCTCAAATTTCATCAATCCTTCAAATACATTATTAAAAATAGCTTTTGTATCAACAGCTGCACTTAACCAAGGATCTAATGAATCTGGTTCAGATGCGATATTTATTCTAACAACATCGTTTTCAATAATATCTTCACTACCACCACTCTTTTTTTCACATCCTAATAACAAAAACAAAGTTAATATCAAAATAAAACTTATTTTAAAATTTTTTATCATTTCATACCCCTTACCCAAAAACATAGCTTTTTGTGTTATAATTAACATTATATTAAAAATAAATTAATGAAACTAGTATTAATTTAAACTTTTTCTAATTTAAAAACATAAAATATAAAAAAAAATATTTTTTTATAAATTTGTGTTGACTAAAATAACCCATGTTTGATATATTCCATAACGTACTCGGGCGGATAGCTCAGTGGGAGAGCGGTTGCCTTACACGCAACTGGTCGGGGGT
>CAZPTG010000033.1:0-14315 GCA_964589355.1 uncultured Spirochaetaceae bacterium | reverse complement strand
TCTGTTTGATTTCCTATAATTACTATTCTAAATTCCTTTGTTCTTCCAGGCTTAGATATATCAAAACGCAAACTCTCATTATCTAAAACTGTTAAATTATTATTTAATTTTTCCTCATTATAATAAACTTCAGCTACATAATTTTCTGTTTTTACTTCACCCAAAACTTTAATTATATAATTTTCACTACCATTTATTAAAACATCAGAAGCACTAAAAAGAGAAAAAAAAGAAAAACTCATAATAAAAAAAATTAAAAAATATTTTTTCATAAAAAAACTCCCCATTTACTTCGTAAACTGACTTTCAATTAAATAGCACAAATACAATCTATTACAAAAAATATTAGCTGTCAACAAAACAAAAAAATGATAATATTATTATTCTTAACATTACCATTTTTAAATATACTTAATTTTATTATTTTTTGATTAATTAATTGGTATAATTCTTATTTGTTTATATAGATTATCGCCTTCACTTTTTGTTTCAATTCCATCAAAATCTGTCAAAGCTGTGTGAATAAGTCTTCTTTCAAAAGGATTCATAGGTTCTAATAATTTGCTTCTTCCTGTCTTTTTAACTTGTTCTGCAGATTTATAAGCCATTCTAACAATTCTTTCTTCATGTCTTAATCTATAGTTTTCACTATCAATAATTACTTTTTGATCTTGATCTAATCTTCCAACAAAAACATTAGTTAACAATTGTATAGAATCTAAATTTTTACCTTTTCTCCCAATAATAATTGAGGAATTATCACTTTCAATGTTTAAACCAAGTTTTCTCTCTTGTCTAAAATTTACACTAACTTTTGCTTTATAACCCATTTTTTCAATTAATGTAGTTACAAAATCAATTACTTGTTTTTCAAAATCACTGTTAATTGGTGCTTCATTTATTTCTGTTCTTTCTTCATTTCCATCATTATAATGAATTTTTATTCTAACATTCTTTTTGAAAAAACTTTTCCTTTTGGAAGGAAGAATTTCTACATCAAAATCTTCCCTTTCTATTTGAAGCTCATCAACTGCTTTTGCTATAGCATCTTGTTCACTACGTCCTTCAAATTCTCTAGTCATATATTTCTCCGTTGCAGATAAGAAAAAATTTCCTACTGCTCAATTATTTCTATTTTCTTTTACCTTTATTTACTTTTGGAAAGGCTTTAATTGTTGTTTTTCCTTTTTTAAATTTTTTATTATTCCAAAGTTGTTGTAAAATACTAATTGCATTCATTACTGACCAATATAATAATAATCCTGAAGGTGCATTATACAATACAAAGAAGAACATAATAGGCATACCATAAGTCATCATTTTCATCATTGAAGCAGATTGGCCTGTAGCAGCTCCTTGTCCAGATTGTGTTATTCTCATTGAGAAAACCATACTTATTGTATATAAAATTGGTAATAAGTGTATTTGATCACCTAATAAAGGTATTGCATATTTTAATGTATATATAGATTCAGGTTGAGAAAGGTCTGTTATCCAACCAGGAATAAACATTGCTCCTCTTAATTCAAAATGTTTATTTAATAACCCATAGAACGCAATAAGGATAGGGAACTGAATTAACATTGGAAGACAACCACTTATAGGGTTTACTCCTTCCTTTTTGTATAATGCAGACATTTCTTTATTTAATTTTTCAGAATTATTTTCATATTTTTTCTTCAATTCTTCCATTTGAGGACCAAGTGCGCTCATTTTTGCAGAACTTTGCATACTTTTTTTAGTCAATGGATTTATTAAAATTTTTAGTATAATAGTTAATAATATAATATCAACACCATAGTTAGGGAAAACCTTATTTAGCATATTCAATGCCCATTTTAAGATATTTTCTAACCATCCTAACCAAGATGAAGCATCAACTGCTTTATCTATATCTAAACCTGATAAGCCAAAGGCATTGTCTTTAGAATTATTATAAATTGATAAAGTTTCAGATAATTCAGGACCACAATAAAATCTAAAAGTATCAGTATTATAAGAACTCTTTATTACAGGTCTTGTATAATACATACTATTTGTTTGAGCTAAACCATCAACATTAGTTTCTTGAGATAAAGTAATTTCATACTTTGTAGCATCTGGAATAGCAATTACAGCAAAATATTTACCAGCTAAAGCTGTCCAAGTAACATAATCATCAATTACTTCATCACCATCTACTTTTACAGTTTTTTTCTTTGAATCACCATCATATTTTGTATAAAATCTTCTATAAGAATAATTATTATTACTCATAGTTTCAAAAGATGGTCCAATTTGAGGCTCAAAAGCTAAAGTATAAGCACTATTTTCAAAATTAAATGGAATTGCTTTATTTACACTATTTTCAATTGTTATATTTACTTCAAATAAATATTCATCTTCATTGAAAGTATATGTTTTAATAATATTAAAAGTTTCCCCAGCTTGAGAATTTTCATCTATTAAAGCAAAAGCTTTTGAAAATACTATATCATTACCTTCTATATAATAATTAAAGTTAGCATCTATTGGATTAGTTCTATCTTTTCCAGCATACATTAAGAAAGCATTTTTATCTGAATCACCTTTAAATAATAACTCAACAGGATTATCATCTTCATTTAAATGATCTACTAATTTTATTGAAGAGATTGAAGCTCCGGCAGTATCAAAAGTAATATTTAATACACCATTATTATACATAAATTCTTTTTCACTAGAATTATCATCTACAGCAATAAAAGATCCAGGTTTATTAGAATTCCAAGCTTCACTTTCTCTAATATAATTATAATCACTATCGGATGTTTGTGAAGTTAAAGTTTCATTAGATGAAGAAGTGTTATTAGATGTAACACTTTGAGTATTGTTTGTTGATATTTCTTCTTGTGCAATTATTTCTTCACTAGCTACAACTTCTGGTGTAAAAAAGGTTGTTTGAATAAACATACCTATTGTTACAACAACAATTGTTAGAAACATTGCTAATACAGTTCGTTTGTCCATGTCTACTCCTGTAGATAACATATAAGGTTTTATACAGGAAATGGAATAAGGAATTTATTTTTTTTAATAAATTCCTTGTTCTTCACAAATATCTAGAATTGTTTTCTCTAGTGTTTTGTTATCGAAAACCTTTCCTGGATATACCAAAAAAATAAAATCATTGCCAGAAATAAATTCTGTTTTCTTTTTTCGCCAAATTTCTTTGATTCTTCTACGGATACTATTTCTTTCAACAGCATTTCCATAATGTTTAATAGGTATAACAATAATCCTATTACGATTTAAGTTATTAGGAGCTAAAATTAATTTTAAACCACGCCTAGAAGTGGATTTACCAATTTTAAAAACTTTATCTATTTCTGACTTTTTTTTTAATATCTCTAGTTTAGAAAGGCTTTTTCTCATCGCAAACAGACAATTTATGTCTACCTTTAGCTCTTCTACGTGCTAACACTTTTCTACCACCACTAGTAGCCATGCGTGCACGGAATCCAAACTTTCTGTTTCTTTTTACTCTACTAGGTTGATAAGTTCTTTTTCCTTTATAACTCATGATTATCTCCAATTCATCGCTTACGCGGATATTTCATAATATAATTTGGGCATAAACCCTTCGAGTTGCAAAGTATATATAGCATAACAATATCAGTCAAGTGTTTACCTATAAATAATATGTATTGTTTTTATATTAGTTGATGGAATTTCTTTTTTTATTTTTTTTAATATATTATTTTTACTCATATTTGCTTTTTGCAACCAAGCAGGATGATCAGCTGTTAATATTAAACAATCATCTTTTATTTCTTTTATTTTTATATGTTGAGAGAATTTTAAAGACACAATTTTTTCCCATTTGTTATAGATTTCATTTTTTTTTGGAATCTTTTTTTTTAAAACAGTATTTAAATATATATCAATTAATTTTTTACTTGATAATGCATCTTTTTTACAAATTCTATCATCCATTTTTATAAAAAGCTCCTTTATCAACATTATAAATAATACTGCTTTTTAAATCAATTTTATTAAAATATTTTTCTTCTGGTAAAAAAGTAAAAAAACCTTGACTATAATCATTAAACAAAGATAAAAATTTATTTCTTTTTTGATGATCTAATTCTAATAATACATCATCAACTAAAATTATAGGATCTTTATTTGTTTTTATTTTAAAATATTTACATTGTGTTGCTCTTAATACTAATGAAGCTAATCTTTGCTGTCCTGTTGATCCAATAGCAGATAGATCTCCATAGTTAGTATTTATTATAAAACGATCTCTATGAATTCCCATATTTGATACAGAATATTTTATATCACGTTCTCTATTATTTTTTAATTTTTCTATTATTTCATCTTCATTATTACAATCTTTCCATGAACTTTTATATTCTATTTTAACATCTTGTAAATCTGAAACTTTTGAATATAAAGATGGAAATAATTTATTCATTTCATTGACTGTTTTTAATCTATTGTTTTTTATGAGATAGCCATATTTTGCCAAATTATAATCATAAACATCTAATAAATCATATTGTTTATTTTTTAAAATTGAATTTCTTTGTTTTAATATTTTATTATAATATCTTAAATCATCAAAAAAAATAGGATCATACATACTCATAGTTTGATTAAAATATTTTCTTTTTGATTCAGGGCTTCCTTTTATAAAAGCTATATCATCATGAGAAAAGACAATACAGGGAATATTATATATTAATTGTTTTCTATCTGTGATTAATTTATTATCAATTTTAATTTCTCTTTTTTTATTCTTAATTTTTATTGAAATTTTTCTATTTTCGTTATTGTCATCTATAAAAGTAGAATTTAGAGATAAAGAATTTGATGAATAAGATAGTAACTCTTTTATATTTGAAGTTCTAAAAGAGTTACCATAACAAATAAAATATAAAGCTTCTAATAAATTAGTTTTACCTTGACCATTTGAACCTATTAGCAATATTTGTTTTTTATTTAGATCAAGTTTTGTATCAATTTTTAAATTTCTAAAATTATTTCCTGTAATATCTATTATTTTCATTATTTTGGTTGAATAGGCATAACAATATGTAAATAACTTTTATCATTAGATTCAGGAAGTAATTTTAATGTTTTATTTGGACCATCAAAATTGATAGAAAAATAATCAACATCCATATTTTTTAAAGGATCTAAGAAAAAATTATAATTTACAGCTATTTTTACATCTTCTCCATTATAATCGCAATCAAGTTCTTCAACAGCTTGTCCTTGTTCTGTAACATCACTTAAAAGTGTTAATTTATTTGAACTTATATTTAAAAATATTCTATTACTTTTATCTAAAACAAAAAGTTTTACTCTGTTAATAGCATCTACAGTATCTTTTAAATTTAAAATACATTTATATTTTTGTTCTTGAGGAATTATTCGATTATATACAGGAAAACCAACTTCAATTAATGAAGAATAAAAAAAAGTTTCATCAGGAAGTTTTATTGAAATTAAATTTTTTTCTAAAGCTATTTCTATTTCACCAGAGTCTTCAATAATTTTTGAAATAATAGAAATAAATTTAGTTGGTATTGTAACAGAAGGAAAAGATGGAACTGTATCTTCACATCTTGTTTTAATAAAAGATAATCTTTTTCCATCAGTAGTAACCATGGCAATACCACCTTCAATTTTTTGAAAAAAATGACCACATAAGTAATGTCTAGATTCATCTTTTGAAGCAGCAAATTGTGTGTGTTTTATCATATCTAAAAAGGATATTGCACTTAGTTTGAAAAAATCTTTTTTATCAGGAGATTCTAAAGTTGGAAAATCATTAACATCATTTATTTTTAATTCAAAGTTAAAGTGTTTTGAAGAATCTTTTGGATATATATTTAATATATCTTTATTAGTTTCTAATATTATATTTTCTATATTTGTAAAAGCTTTTAAAATGTCTCCTAATTTAGTACAAGAAACAATGCTTTCACCTTCTTCAATTGTAATAACAGGTAGATATGAAATATAGCCCATATTATTATCTGTAGTTTTAATAATTAATTGATCTTGAGTTGTTTTTAAATAAACATTAGATGTTATTGAAATTGAGCTTTTAGCATTTTTAAAATCATTAGCATTAAATATTTTTTTTGCAAAGGTGTCTTTATCACACATAAATTTCATATTTTAGTTCTCCTGTTTGTTTATTATTATATATATTTTGTTAATAATAATAATAATAAGGCTTGTGGAAATGTGGATAACTCATTTAATTTCTTTTATTAAATATATTTATTTTATTATTAAGTTGTGGAAAACTCTGTGCATAAAAATAACTTTAATAACAAGTTATCCACAAGTAAAAAATAAAGTATAAAGTTATCAACATTTTATACACATCATATTAACAAATTTTCAACAACTTTTCCACAGGTTATACACTACTTATTAACAACTTATTAACAACCAAATTTATTTAATTAACAATTTTTCCACAGGTTATACACAGCTTATCAACAAGTTATACACAAGTTATCCACAATAATGTGTTTATTAAAAGGATATTATTTATATATATATAATAAAAAAATATTAAAAAATGCATTAAAAAAATAACCCTTTTATTAAATAAAGAGTTATTTTTGAAATAGGAAAATAATAGAGTTTACTTTAATGATAAGAGAGATGTTTTTATGGAATTTAAATTTTTATTTATATCATTGTTTGTTGATTTTAATTTTTCTACTTTTTCAATAGCGTGCATAATTGTTGTATGATCTTTACTAAAATCATAACCAATTTCTGTTGTAGAAAAATTAGTTAATTCTCTTGATAAATATATTGCTATTTGTCTTGCATTTACAATCTTTTTATTTCTTTTTTTACCTTTTATTTCATAAGAAGTTAATTCAAAATATTCTGCAGTAGCTCTAATAATTTTATCTACTGAAAGATTTTTTAAAGTTTCAGGTTCATTTAAAAGAGTAGGACCTATTAATTCTTTTGTTTTATCAAGTGTTAATTTTGTATTTGTAAAATCAAAAAAAGCAGAAAGTTTAGTAAAAGCAGCTTCTAAATCTCTAACATTTGTATTTATATTTTGGCATAAATAATCTATGATTTCATCATTTAATATGTTATTTTTTTCTTGGTTTTTCACCCTTAATATTTTAACTTTAGTTTCATATTCTGGAGGTCTTAAATCTACATTTATTCCTCTAGAGAATCTACTTTTTAATCTATCTGTCATTGATTTTAGTTCATTAATAGGTCTATCACAAGTAAAAACCATTTGTCTTCTTGTTTCGTATAAATCGTTAAAGGTATGAAATAATTCTTCTTGTATTCCTTGTTTTTTTTGTAAGAAATGAACATCATCGATTAGTAAAACATCTACTTTTCTATATTTATTTTTGAAATTATTTATTTGAGAGTTACTTTCTAAGGAGTTAATAAATTCATTAGTAAATTTTTCTGCAGTAACATAAATAACTTTTAAACGATTATTGTTGTTAATAATGTAATTTCCTATTGATTGAAGTAAATGTGTTTTTCCTAAGCCAACACCACCATATATTAAACAAGGGTTATATGCTATTCCTGGATCTTTTGCTATTGCAAATGAAACATTATAAGCAAGACTAGTATTATTACCCATTATAAAAGAATCAAAAGTGTAACGTTCGTTGAGATTGCTATCCTTAATTTTTTGATATGATTTTTTTTCAACAAAAGAATTTTTTTTATTATTTAATAAGGAAGATAAACTATTTGAATCTTTTTTTGAATTTTTATTCAAATCATTATTTAATTTATTTACTTGTTTATCTATATCTTTTTTATCTATATCTTTATTAGTTTTAATTCCTTCAGTAGCTTTTGTTTTTTCTTTTTTAGTGTTAACAAAAAATATTATTTCAAGAGTTTCATCACAATGCTCTTTTATTAAATTATTTAGAATATTAGTATATTGATTAATATAATAACCTTTTCTAAATTCAGAAATAGCATCTATATATAATTTGTTATTATCAGCATAAACAAATTGCATTTTACTATTTTGAGCTGATTTATTTATTTTAATTAATTCTTCTAATATTTTATCCCATAAGTCAGAATAGTAATCTTGTGTATAATTCATAAAAATATATTACTCTTTCTTAAAAAGGCTTGCAATACTTTATTTTAAAAACATATTTTATATAAAAAAAGATTAATAAAAAGAACTTTATTTTATATTGAAAAATATTATGTATTTATTTTTTATAAAAGAATTTATAAATTAATTCAAAATCTGAATTACTTGTAACTTAATTGTGATTTTGTTATAATAAAACAGATTAAAGGTATTTTATTTTTATAATAAAATCTTCTTCTATTAATTAATTTAATAGTTAAAGAATTAACCTAAAATATGTGCAATATTATTAATAGAAGTTTTCTATTTTTATATTAGTTTCTTAAGCACAAACAAGGAATTATCATGATAGAAGATATTAAAAAAGAAGAATCTGTATCATCAACAGAGTCCTTTATTGAGGATTTAGAGATTGAGAAAAAAAATGATTATAGTGCTGGTAATATTCAAGTTCTAAAAGGTTTAGAAGCTGTTAGAAAAAGACCTGGAATGTATATAGGCTCTACAGGAATAGAAGGGCTGCATCATTTAGTATATGAGGTAGTTGATAATAGTATAGATGAAGCTATGGCTGGCTACTGTAATGAAATAAATGTTTTTTTAGATATAGATGAAGAAAATAAAGAAGTATGTATTGTTGAAGATAATGGTAGAGGTATCCCTGTTGATATGCATCCTACAGAAAATAAAAGCTCTTTAGAAGTTGTATTAACACAATTGCATGCTGGTGGAAAATTTGATAAAGATTCTTATAAGGTTTCTGGAGGCTTACATGGTGTTGGGGTTTCTTGTGTTAATGCTTTATCAGATTATTTAGAAGTTATTGTTTATAGAAATAATGATATTTTTAAACAGGTTTATGTAAAAGGTGCTCCTCAAATGGAAGTATCTATGGTAGGAAATACTGAAAAAACAGGAACTGTTATAAAATTTATTCCTGACTTTTCAATAATGGAAAATAATAGTTTTTCTTATGAAACTCTTTCAACTAGATTTAGAGAATTAGCTTTTTTAAACAAAGGTATTTCGATTTCAATTACTGATAATAGAGATAAAAATAATGTAAAAAGTGAGAAATTTCACGCAGAAGGTGGTATTTCACAATTTGTTTCATATTTAAATGAATATAAAAAAACTTTACATGAAAAACCTATTTCTTTTGAAGGTGAAAAAGATAATATAAAAGTTGAAATTGCTTTACAATATAATGATAAATATGATCAAAAAATTGTTACTTTTGTAAATAATATTAATACTAAAGAAGGTGGAACTCATTTATCTGGCTTTAGAGGTGGTTTATCTAGAACCGTAAATAATCAATTACAAAAAAATGCAAAATTATTAAAGAAATTTAGTGATAAATTAGATTCTTCTGATATTATTGAAGGTTTAACTGCCGTTGTTTCTGTTAAAATGCCAGAACCTCAGTTTGAGGGGCAAACAAAAATGAAATTAGGTAATTCTAGTGTTTCAGGTTTAGTTCAATCTTTAGTGTATGAAAAGTTAGGTAATTATTTTGATGAATTTCCAAGTGAAAGTGAATCTATATTAGTAAAAATAATTAGTGCTGCACAAGGAAGAATAGCTGCTAGAAAAGCAAGAGAGCAAATTAGAAAAAAAAGTGATGGTGGTGGCTTACCTGGAAAATTAGCTGTTTGTTCTGAAAAAGACCCTGCTAAATGTGAAGTATATATTGTTGAGGGAGACTCTGCTGGAGGTTCTGCAAAACAAGGTAGAGATCGATCTTTCCAAGCTATTTTGCCATTATGGGGAAAAATGCTTAATGTAGAAAAATCTCAAGAATATAAAGTTATTGGTAATGATAAGTTACAGCCAATTATCCAAACTCTTGGTGCAGGTATAACAAGATATAATAATATAAATGGTGAAAATGATGAAGATGTAGGTACTTTTGATATAGAAAAAGTTAGATATCATAAAGTTATTATTATGGCAGATGCGGATGTTGATGGATCTCATATTAGAACTTTATTATTAACATTTTTCTATAGATATATGAAACCTTTAATTGAACACGGATACGTTTATTTTGCTATGCCTCCTCTATATAAAATAACAATAAATAAAAAAGTTTTTTATGCTTATGATGAAGAAGCAAGAGAAAAAATTCTTGATGATAATAATATAACAGAAGATTCTAAAGGGGTTTCTATTCAAAGGTATAAAGGTTTAGGTGAAATGAATCCTGATCAACTTTGGGAAACAACAATGAATCCTGAGACAAGGATGATTAGTAGAATACAACTTCAAGATGCAGAAGAAGCTGATATGGTTTTTTCAATGTTAATGGGTGAAGAAGTTGCTCCAAGAAGAGAATTTATTGATGCAAATGCAAAATATGTATCTAATTTAGATGTATAAAAGGATATCTTTATGGATGATGATCAAATTATAGAAAAAAATGAAAGAGTAATAGATATTGAAGTTTCAAAAGAAATGAAAGATTCTTATTTAAATTATGCAATGTCTGTTATTGTTTCTCGTGCTCTGCCAGATGTAAGAGATGGTTTAAAACCTGTTCATAGACGTATATTATACGATATGTATGATATGGGTTTACGATCAAATGGTAGTTATAAAAAATGTGCTAGAATAGTTGGAGATGTTTTGGGAAAATACCATCCACATGGGGATGGATCTGTTTATGAGGCCTTAGTGAGATTGGCACAAAGCTTTTCTCTTAGATATCCTGTTGTAGCTCCTCAAGGAAACTTTGGTTCAATTGACGGAGATCCTGCTGCAGCAATGAGATATACTGAATCAAAAATGAGTAAAATTGGCGAAGAAATGCTTACAGATATCAATAAAAATACTGTAGATTTTGGACCAAACTATGATGATTCTATGAGTGAGCCTACGGTTCTTCCTGCTGCTTTTCCTTTTTTATTAGCTAATGGTTCTAGTGGTATTGCTGTTGGTATGGCAACAAATATGCCTCCTCATAATATTGGAGAAATTTGTGATGCAATTGAAGCAGTAATTGATAATCCAGATATTTCTATTGATGAGTTAATGATAAACCATATAAAAGGACCTGATTTTCCAACAGCTGCAAATATATGTGGTTTAAAAGGTATAAGAGATGCTTTTACAACAGGTCGTGGGAAAATAGTTTGTCGTTCCTCTTATGAGATAGAATCACCTGAAAGAGGAAGAGATCAAATTGTTTTTTCAGAAATACCTTATCAAGTAAATAAGGCAGAGTTAATAAAAAAAATTGATTCTTATAGAAAAGATAATTTAATTCCTGGTTTGGCTTCTGTAAAAGACGAATCTGATAGAAATGGTATTAGAATTGTTGTTGAACTTAAAGCAGGCGCTCAAGCTATTGTTGTTTTAAATTTATTGTTTGCAAAAACAGCTTTACAGTCTAATTTTAATGTTAATAATTTGGCTTTAGTAAATGGAAAACCACAATTATTAAATTTAAAACAGATGCTTGTTTATTATATTAAACATAGAGAAGAAGTTATAACAAGAAGAACTCAGTTTGAATTAAAAAAAGCCCAAGAAAGAGCACATATATTAAAAGGACTTAAAATAGGTTTAGAAAATATTGATGAAGTAATAAGTATTATTAAAGGAAGCAAAAATAATACTATCGCTTGTGAAAAATTAATTTCTGCTTTTAATCTTGATGATGTTCAAGCTCAAGCTATTATTGATATGAAGCTTGGACGACTTTCTCAATTAGAGGCTAGTAAAATTTTAGATGAATTAGCAGAATTACAAAGAAAGATAGATTATTATAATTCATTATTAGCAGATAAAACAAAAATTTTAGATGTAGTAAAAAAAGAAACAAATGAAATATCTCTTCGTGTAGGTGCTAAAGATAAAAGACTAACTAAAATCCATCCTGAAGAATTAAACCAAAGTTCTTTAGAAGATTTTATTAAAGAAGAAGAAGTTGTTGTTTTAATTAGTAATAAAGGTTTTGTAAAGAGAATACCTATTGAAGAATATAAAGCTCAAGGAAGAGCTGGAAAAGGTTCTAGAACAACTAAACTACAAGATGAAGATTTTGTTGAACATATGTTTGTTGCTTCCACACATGAGTATGTAATGTATGTAACTGATGAAGGAAAGGCTTATTATACAAAGGTTTTCCAAATTCCAGAAGCTTCAAAAGCCTCAAAAGGATCTAGTATTAAAAACTTACTTCAATTAAATACTGAAGAAAAAATTACAACAATATTTAAGTTTAAAGAGTTTGATGAAAATAAATACTTGATGGTTGCAACTAAATTTGGTGTTGTAAAAAGATGTAGGTTAGATTTATTTAAAAATGCTAGAGCAAAAGGTGTTATTGCTATTATTCTTGATGAAGGTGATACTTTATTACATTGTGAATTTGTACAAGATGAAGATGATGTAATGTTAGTTACTCAAAATGGGTTAGCTCTTAGAATGAATGCTACAGATATTAGATCTATGGGTAGAGCAACTCATGGAGTAAGAGGTATAAAACTTAAAAAAGATGATAGCGTAGCAGGGTTATTAAAAGTTGATAGTTCAAAAAGAGTATTAATGGTTACTGATAAGGGAAAAGGTAAACAAGTATCTTATGATCAATTTATGAATCACCATCGAGGAACACAAGGGCAAAAAATCTTTAGATTAACATCAGATGAAAGTTTGATAGTTAATGCAGTTTCTGTAAATGAAGAAAATGATGTTGTTTGTGTTACTAGATTAGGACAAACAATAAGAATTCATGTAAAAGATATTTCTATTCAAGGTAGAAATGCGAGTGGTGTCTGTGTTGTTAGACTAAAAAGTGAAGTAGACAATATTGTTGCACTAGCATCAACAAACTTGTATGAAGAAGTAATTGAAGCTGTTGTAAATGAAATAAAAGAAGAATAAAATAATAGGTAATTAAGTTACCAAAAAAAGCCATCTAAACAATACTTTAGGTGGCTTTTTTAGTCTTAAAGAGATTTAAAATTATTTTTTTATAAACAAATTTGTTTCTGTATATAGAATTAATTGATTTTTGATATTTTAATAACTCTTTTTAATATAAGGAATTATGTAAAAAAGATAAAGAATTTATTTTTTTAAAAAAATAGCAACACTAAGAAATATAAAAAAAAGTACAAAATTAAAAAAAATACCCAAATTTTGTACTTATTACAAAAAATGGGTAAGTAAATAACAGAAGACGAATATATTCTAACTCTACTTTTTAATTTTGTACATAATAAAATAAAAAAAATGCATTACTAAAAGCAATGCATTTAAAAAAAATTGTTTCACGTTAAACATTTTCTACTACTAATTCAGAATCTACTTTATCTCTTAGATATCTTTCTACGCCACCTTTAAGTGTCATTTGAGACATTGGACATCCTGCACAAGCTCCTTGTAAGCTTACAAAAACAGTTTTTCCATCTAGTTTAATAAATTCTATATCTCCTCCATCATTTTGTAATGATGGGCGAATATCTTCAATAGCTGCTTTTACTTTATCTTCCATGATAATCTCCTATTTATTATTACTTTTGTAAATAAAGTATACAAAAAAAAAATTCAATCGTCTATCTTTTTTAGTTTCTTTAATTACATTTAGTTTTTATTACTGACAATATTAGCTATATAGCTTATATTTATAATATGAGTGCTATTAAAATTATTTTTTTAAACCAAAAAGGTGGAGTTGGTAAAACTACAAGTGTTGTAAATCTTGGTGCTGCGTTAGCAATGCTAAATAAGAAAGTATTATTGATTGATTTCGATTCTCAAGGGAATTTAACAAGTTCTTTGTCAGTGGATAATAGAGTTAATGGTATCTATGAAGTAATTACAAATCAAATTAATGCAAAGGATGCTTGCCAAAAGACAGCTATAAATAATTTAGATGTTTTATCTTCTAATATTAATATTGCAGGGCTAAATATTGAATTAGTTAATGAAGATAATAGAAATTATTTTGTAAATGGAGCATTAGGAGATATTGAGGAGAATTATGATTATATTATTGGCGATTGTCCTCCATCTTTAGGGTTATTAACTATTAATACTTTAGTTTGGACAAATTACATAATAATTCCAATGCAATGTGAATATTTAGCAATGGAGGGGTTAAATTCTTTAATGAGAACTGTTGCAAGTATAAAAAAAACACTAAATCCAAATTTGGAAATATTAGGTATATTATTTACTATGTTCTCAAAAAGAACCA
>CAZPTG010000032.1:0-14518 GCA_964589355.1 uncultured Spirochaetaceae bacterium | reverse complement strand
AGTTTATGAGCCTAGAGCAAGTGTTAAGACATTAGCAAATGCTATGGATGTTGGCTCCCCTAGTAATATGGAAAGATTATTAGATTTATATGGTGATATAGATTTATTTAGACAGTTTGTTAAATCTTATAGTGTTAGTGATGAAGAAATAAAGCAAACTATTAAAAATACATATGATGAAACTTCATATATTATGTGTCCTCATACTGCTTGTGCAAAAAAAGTATATGATACTCATTATAAAAATAAACCATCTATATTAGTATCTACAGCTCATCCTGCTAAATTTGAAACTATAGTCGAGCCTTTAATCAATAAAGAAATACCAATTCCAAATAATTTGAAGAATTTGTTAGAATTAGAAGAAAATTATAAAAGGGTTTCAACAAATTACAAAGAATTATTTTAAGCTATAAATGAGTTGAATAATAAAAAAGTACTTAATTTTATATTTGGTACTTTTTTTTATATCTTTATCTATTGTTTAATATAAGTTATTATGAATTTAATAGGAGCTATTTTTGAAAATTAACAAAGCTAAAACATTAAATAAAAATGATTATATCAAAATATTTCGATTATTTATTATCATTTCTATTTTGTTTTCAACAATCTATATTACAATTTTTCAGAGAAATTATAATTTTCATAAATATAATACTATTGAACTTATTGTGTTAGAAAATAATGAGCGATTAAAACAAATTGATTTTGTTATACAATATTTAAATAAAGAAATTGTTTCTGATTTATTAGTTATTAAAAACTCAGCTGAATTTAATAATTATATTTATAAAGGAGTCAACTATAAAGAAGAAGCTCAACAATTGTTTTATCGAATTGCTAAAAATAAAAAACAATTTAACCAAATTAGATTTTTAGATAAAGAAGGTTATGAATTAATTCGTATAAATAATGAAAAAGATACTTTAAAAATTCTTGATGATAAAGAATTACAGTACAAAGGTGATCGTTATTATTTTAATGAAACAAAAATGCTTGATGAGGGTGAGTTTTTTTATTCTCCTTTAGATTTGAATATAGAAAAGAATGAAATTGAAGTCCCCTATAAGCCTACAATAAGAATTTCTACACCAGTATTTGATAATAATAATAATTTTATTGGAATATTAATAATAAATTATTTAGGAGAAAATTTAATAAATATTTTAAAACAGGAAATAGATGATTCAACTAATAAATTTATTGAATTTTCTCTACTAAATGAAAATGGGGATTATTTATATAATAAAAGTAGTGAAAAAACTTTTTCATTTATGTTTGATGATAAAAATTATAATATAAGTGATGAATTTAAATCTTTTAATGAAAATAAAAAGCGTGAAGATTCTTATTTTATTGAAAATAATATAGTGTATTCTATTAAAAAAATTGTTCCAACTAAATCAATAAATACTAATAAGGATACAATATGGTATTTAGTTTCTTCTTTTGATATAAATAATATTACAGTTGTTAGTGATAGATTTATTTTAAATTTAAGTTTATTGCAGTTTATTTTGTTAATTTTTATTAATTTATTTTTCTTTATTTTAATTTATTATGCCTATTTAAGATATATAAATAAGCAACAATTAGAAATAACAACAAAAATAGCAAATGTTACAACTGATGGAATAATTATAGCTGATAAAAATAGAAAAATAATATTTGTAAATACAGCTTATGAAAATATTAGTGGTTATACTTTTCAAAATTTAATTAATACCGAATCAAATTTTATAAATGTCAGCATGTACTCTAAGTCCTTTTGTAATAATATATGGAATAAAATTAATCTAAATGGTGTTTGGGAAGGTGATTTATGGGATAAGAAAAGTGATGGATTATTGTATCCTAAACATTTAAAAATTTATGCTATTAGGAAAAATTACAATAATAATATTGATAAATATATAGGTGTTTATTCTGATTTATCAAAAGCCAAAGACTATGAGAAAAACATTAACAAATTATTAAATTATAATAATTTAACTAACTTACCCAATGAACAATTGCTATTAAAATTGATTAATACAAAAATTATTAATAATGAAAAATTTTTAGGATTGTTGTGTTTTTCAATTATTAATTATAATGACATTTTATTAACTAAAGATCCAAAAGGACAAGAGGAATGTTTAACAAGATTTATTCATGATATATATTATTTAGTGAATAAAAATGATATATTTGCACAAATATCAAAAAATACTTTTGTAATATTATTATCATCATATAATAATAAAACTGAAGTAGAAAATTTTGTTAAAGAATTTATAAAATTTAATGAAAACAGAAATTCAATTAATAAAAATGATAGTTTTATAGATATAAAATGTGGTGTTTCAGTTTATCCAACTATTAGTTCTACTTCAAAAAAATTATTAACTTCTGCTAATATAGCTCTTTCAGAAGCAATAAAGACTAATCATGATTTTGTTTTTTCTTCAAAAGAATTAGAAAAACATGTAAATAAAATGGTTAACATGAATATGTTATTAAGAAAATCAATAATTAATAATGAATTAGAAGTATATTATCAAGCACAAATTAATAACAATACTAATAAAATTATTGGAGCAGAAGCTTTGATGAGATGGACAACTCCAACTTTAGGTAGTGTTTCTCCTTATTATTTTATTCCTATAGCTGAGAAATCTGGTTTTATAGTAGATTTAGGGTATTGGATTATTGAAAAAGTATTTATTGATTATAATAAAATTAAAGAGTTTTTGCCTTTTAATTTTAAATTTTCAATTAACATTTCAGCAATTCAATTTGAAGATGACAATTTAATAGATAAAATAATAGAATTATCAAATAAATATCATATTGATTTATCTAACTTTGAAATAGAGATAACTGAAAGTGTTTTTGCATCTGATATGAAAGAAATAAATAATAAATTAAATAAATTTAGAAGATTGGGATTTAGTATAGCATTAGATGATTTTGGTACTGGATATTCTTCTCTAAGTTATTTAAAACAGTTGGTAATTGATAGAATAAAAATTGATAGAGCTTTTATTAAAGATTATCCTCAAAATGATAATGGTTCAATAGCTAAAATTATTGTAAATATTGCTAAGGAGTTAAATGTAAATTTAATTTGTGAAGGTGTCGAAACAAAAGAACAATTAGATTATATAAATTCAATTGGATGCTCTAGTATTCAAGGTTATTATTTTAGTAAGCCATTAGACTATACACATTTTAAAAAATATATATCACAATTTTAACTAAGTTTCTTCATTCTCTTCCTCATCATCAATTTCTTCGCATAATTTACTCATTGTAAGTCCAAAGCTATGAGCAAATTTTTCAAGAGTAGAGCATAAAATTTTGTTTTGATTTTTTAAATGTTCTCTGTTGCAGATATTAGTTTTATTAATACCTGTTTTTTGTGCTAATTGAGATTTTGAAAGGTTAGATTTTTCTCTTATATCCTTTAATTTTTTATTTAGATTTTTTTGAGTTATATTGTTTTCTTTTATTTTATATTTAATAGTTATTGATTGATTAATTTCTGATTCATGCTCAGCAATTGCAAAAAAACTTACTACTGATATATTTAATACAGAGCAAATTTTTTCTACTGTAACAAATTTAGGATTCCAATCTTCACTTGTATGCCGAATCATACTAGGTGAAATATTTGCCTTTTCTGCGAAATCTTCAATTGATAGGCCTGATTTTTTAATTATATAATCAAGAGCTTTTTTGTAATTTAATTTGTTATTATTCAATTAAAATCTCCTAAAAAATATTTGTTTTATAAAAATATTATCAAATTGAATAAGTAAAGTCAAAAAAAAAGTTATATCTAATTGTTTATAGGTGAAAATGTTAACTAATAATACTAGGTATATAGTATTTGTTATAATATCTATTAATTAATATACAGATATATTATATTTTTGGTATAATAATTGTAATTTAAAGTTACAAAAATGAAATAAATTGTTTATATTAAAATTGTAATAACCAAATAATTTTTAGTTATAAAATATTAAGTAATGCAAAAAATAACACCATAACATTTTTTATGGTGTTGTTTAATAATATACATCAATTATGCAAAGCAAAGTGTTTTGTTTTTTCTTATCTGCAATTTTGTAACAGAATCATCTCCAAAAATTTGTTTTAATTTTTGAATGTAATAATCACTATTTTTTATAGGGATATAGGCTTGTATAGTTCCTGCAAACCCTCCACCATGGACACGATAAGCTCCATCATCTTTTAATAGGGTATCTAATAAAGCTAGTGCAATTCCTAAACTTTGTTCTTTTGGATTATCATCGTCATATAGATTTTGTAGATATTCATATGACGATCTACCAGATTCTCTTACAAGAGTTAGATATGTATTGATGTCTTTATTTAAAAGAGCTTTATTCATTTGTTCAACTCGTATATTTTCATTAAAGAAATGGAATGCTCTCAATATAGATCTATCGTTTTTTAACTCTTTTTTAAGTGCAGATATATTATTTAAAAAATCTTCAAAGGGTACTTCACTAAGGACATTTTTGTTAAAAAATTTTGCAACATTTTTCATCTCATATGGTATAGCACTGTAGCAATGAGTTAAATTGTCATGAGATCCTTTTGTATCAACAATAATTAACTCATAACCAAATTCATTAAAAATGAAAGGAATATTTATTAATTTTGGATTATCTTTATCTTTAAAATCAATTGAAATAATCTCACCACTTGCACAAGCACATTGATCCATTAGTCCACTAGGTTTTCCATAATAATTATTTTCAGAAAATTGTCCGATTTGAGCTAATTCTAATGGAGTTAATACATCGCTATTATATAAATTATTAAATATTGTTGCACATAAAACTTCAATTGCTGCTGAAGAAGATAAACCACTTCCTTTTAATACATTTGTAGTAGTGTTTGCATTGAAGCCACCAATTTTTAAACCTTTTTGTTTAAAAGCAAAGGCAATTCCTCTGACTAATCCATCTGTTGTATTTTCTTCAGCTTTGTTATAATTAAGATTATCAAGGTTTACTTTTACAGGTGAAAAACCTTCACTGATTATTGTTGCAATATTATTATCAGTTTTATTTACTGCTGCAACTGTATCTAAATTAATAGATGCAGCTAGGACTTTGCCTAAATTATGGTCAGTATGATTACCTCCTAATTCAGTTCTTCCTGCAGTGGAAAAAAGAGAAGCTGTTTTATTTTTAAAAAGTTCATTATGTTTTTTTAATAAATTTATAAATCTTTTATCTAATAATTCATTATCTAAATTTTTTCCATATAAATTTGGATAAATATTATGTAGTGATTTGTTTTTGATGTTATCAATATTTATCATGCTCTTAAACTCCTTTTATAGTGTATTTAAATAATGTGTAGAACTTAATTCTCTAAGTTGTTTTGCAGCTGTTTCAGCACTAATATCACGTTGAGCCATAGCTAATAATTCATATCCTACCATAAATTTCTTTACAGTTGCAGATCTCAATAAAGGAGGGAAGAAATGAAAATGCATAATATTTCCTAAATGTTTTTTCATATCACAAGGGTTTTGATGAATACCCATAGAGTAAGGAAAATTAGTTTTAAATAAATTATCATATTTAATGGTTAAAGCGCTTATAGCTTTTGCTAAATTTAGCATATTTTCATCTGATAAATCATTTAATGATTTAATTTCTTTATTAATAGGTAATATCATTGTCTCATAAGGCCAAGTTGCCCAAAAAGGAATTACAACTATAAAATCATTGTTTGAATAAACAACTCTTGTTTTTTCTTCTAATTCATATTTTGCATAATCAAGTAATAAAGAAGATTTATTTTTTAAATAATACTCTTCTTGTTTTTCTAATTCTACTTTAGATAAATTAGGTATTACCTCTTCTGCCCAAATTTGCCCATGAGGGTGGGGGTTAGAGCAGCCCATCATTGAGCCTTTGTTTTCAAATATTTGGACATGGTTTATAAAATCTTTTTGTGATAATTCGTTATATTGTTCTTTCCATATTTGGATAATTTTAACAATTTCTTTTTCACTCATTCTAGCAATTGTTAAATCATGACGAGGAGAAAAGCATATTACCTTGCAAATGCCTTTTTCGCCTTTAGTTTTTAACATATTATTAGGACCAAAATTATTTTCACTGCTATCACTATCTTCTAATAATGCAGAGAAATCGTTTGTAAATACAAAAGTATCTTTGTAATCTGGATTTTGTTGATTATTGCTTCTTGTATTTGTTGGGCATAAATAGCATGATTTATCATATTTAACTTTACTTGGAATTTGAAAATCTTCTACTTGACCTTGCCATGGTCTTTTTGTTCTATGAGGTGAGACTTTTATCCATTCTCCAGTTAAAGGGTTGTATCTGTTGTGTGTTGAAGCTTGTAATTTTTCCATAATATCTCCTATAATTGCTATGTACACGTGTACAATATATGATATAATATTACATGTCAAGATAATTTTGGAGTAAGTATGCATATAACAAGAGATATTGTAGCAAAAAAAGCAAAGGTAAGTAGTGCAACAGTAAGTAGAGTATTTAATAATCCTAATTCAGTTTCTTTAGAATTGAGAGAAAAAGTATTATTAGTTGCAAAAGATTTAAACTATAAACCTAATATTGCAGCATCACAATTGAGAAGAAGTGGTACTGGTGTAATTGCAGTTGTAAAAGTTAATAAGACTAATCGTCCTTATTATTGGGGAAGTTTAAAGCTTTTTGACTGGTTTTATGCACAAGCTCAAAAAGGCTTGTTAAATGCTATTGAAAACACAAGTTATCAATTAAGCTTTTATAATATTAAAGATGAGAAAGATTTAATTGAAATATCTAAAAAAGTTGATGGAATTATTGGTTATGATATTGATAGTAGAGAGGAAGAAAAACTTTTTGATCAAATAAATATACCATGTGTACTAGCTCATCATATACAACCAAATAATAAGAAAGTTCATGTTTCTACAAATAATGAATATGGTGGACAATTGCAAGCGAAATATTTAATTGATAAAGGGGTTAAAAATCCACTATATATAAGTGGTTATATTGATCAGGTTTTATCACATACTCAAAGATTAGATGGAATAAAAAAATATTTTCCAAATATTCGTGTTTATGAAATAAATTTTTTAGAAAATTTAGAAATAAATAAAATGGTAAATGATTTAAAAAAATATATTAACAATGATATATTTGATGGTTTTGTTTTTGTTAATGATCTGGTTTTGGTAAAAACAATAGCTAGAATTAATATTGATTTACCTTTAATTGGATACGATGGGGCTCCATATGTATCTTTGATTGATGATGTTGCTTCAATCGATTTTAATATAAGTTTAATATATGAAAAAGCTCTCTTAAAAGTAATTGATATGATAAATGGGAAAAAAATTGTTGATGAAATCGTTTTACCAAGTATTTTATTTTAAATTAAGCATATTTATGTCATAACTTTAGATAATATGTGAGTTTGTTACTAAATATTTATTACATAATTTAATAAATATAGCGTATATTGATGTTTTAAGTATTGATTATTATGTATTTAGTGTTATAATTAATTTAATTTTTAAATACAACTGGAGACATATATGCCTAAAGATAGAACTCTATTAGTTATAGATGATAATGATATTCAAAGAAAAATGATATCAGGTATATTGTCTGATAAATATAATATTATTGAAGCTGACAATGGCTTAGCAGGAATGAAACTAGCCCTAGAGAATTATAAAAAGATATCTTTAATACTTTTGGATTTATCTATGCCTATTATGAATGGATATGAATTCTTAGAAAAAGCTTCAGAAAATTATTTATTTAATGATATACCTATAATAGTATTAACAAGTGATGATCAAGTATCTCAATTATATAAAGCTCTTGAGCTTGGTGCAAATGATATATTACCTAAACCTTTTGATTCTGATAAATTATTAGAAAAGGTTAGTCAAATTATTCATTCTTATCAAATTTTAAAAGTTACACAAGATAAAAATTATTTTAATCTAACATCTAAACAATTAGCTTATGCAAATGAAATAGATAAACTTACAGGACTTTTTTCTAAAGAGGCTTTCATTAAAATTAGTAAAGAAATTTTAAGTGAAAATCCAAATGATTCTTATTATTTAATTCGTGGAGATTTTATAAAATTTAAATTAGTTAATGAACTCCTTGGAAAAGAAGAAGGAGATAAGTTTTTAAAAGCATATTCTATTTTATTAGTTGAGATTCTTGGAAAAGACGCATTGATATCACGTTTTAGTGATGATGATTTTGTTGGTTTAATTAAAAAAAATAAAGAAGATTTAAAGTTTGATTTAATTAGAATTGAAGATTTTTTAAAAACTTATTCTATTGATATATCTATAAATGTAGTATTTGGGGTATATAAGATTGAAGATAGGTTATTATCTATAGATCAAATATGTGATAGAGCAGAATATGCAATAACTAAAGCAAAACAAATTCGAAATAGCAATGTTTCTTATGTTGTATACAATGAAAAACTTGATAAATGGTTAAAAATTGAACAAGCAGTTGTATCTGGAATTGATTTAGCTATAGAAAATGGTGAAATATTAATTTATTTTCAACCAAAGTATTCATTAAATGATAAATCTATTGTTGGAGCTGAGGCTTTAGTCCGTTGGCAACATCCTACTCTTGGTATGTTAAGCCCAGGTGTTTTTATACCAATATTAGAAGCTAATAGTGTAATTCATCAATTAGATTATTACGTTTGGGATAAAACTTGTGAAAGTGTTGCTAAATGGGGTAAATTAGGCTTAAAAAAAGTTCCTGTTTCTGTAAATGTTTCAAGAAATAATTTTTATCGAGAAAAATTATGGATAGAAATATTAGAATTAATTAAAAAACATGGTATAACAACTGATGATATTAATATAGAAATAACTGAAACTTCTTATATGAATGATCCTATTCAAGTTCAAAGTGTTGTAAATAAATGCCAAGAGTCCGGATTAAGTGTTCATATGGATGATTTTGGTAGCGGTTATTCATCTCTAAATGTTTTAAAAGATTTAGTATTTGATGTTCTTAAAATTGATTTAACCTTCTTACAAGGCTTAGATTCAAATGAAAGAGCTGCAATTATATTAAAATCTATTATGGATATGAATAAATTGTTAAAATTACCAGTAGTTGCTGAAGGCATAGAAACGCAAGAGCAAGAAAACTTTTTGAAAGAAATAGGTTGTGAAGTAGGTCAAGGTTTTTTATTTTCTAGACCAGTTGAAGAAAAAGTTTTCATGCAAATGTTAAAAAATGAAACAATTAATAAATGATTAATTTATTAATTGTGCTTTTTTAATAAATTTAACACTTTTTTCTGTATCTTCTTTCATTAATAAGCTAAATAATATATAAACAAATAATGAAATTCCTAAACCTAAAATTACACGTAGAGTGCTATCGCTTTTAAATATAGGATATAACGGTATTTTAAGTTCAACTAGCATATTGTATAAGCTATAAATAGATCCAAAAATCATTGAGGCTAATGCGCCATTTGAATTTCCTTTTTTGAAGAAAAAGGCAAATATTAATGGGATGAAGGCTCCTGTAGTTATTATATCTGAAGCAAGATAAGAGATTATCAAAATAGATCTAATTCTTAAAGAAATAATAAGTGCTATAACAGTTGTAATTAATGTAGCGAATCGTGAAAATTTAATTTTAGTTTCTTCATCATCACACTTAACAATATCCATCGTTAGTGTTAGTGCACCAGTATTAATTAAAGAATCCATTGTTGACATTATAGCTGCACTAATTCCAACAAATACAAATGCTGCCATAATTGGATTCATATAATTTGTAACAATAGCTGTTATTACTCCTCCTTTGGGTAAGTTGTCAAATAATACTAAAGAAGCCATTCCAGTTAAAACAACAATTAAATATAATGGGATATATAAAAAGAAAGAAAGAATAGTCATTCTTTTTGCATCATTTTCATTTCTAGTTGCAGATATTCTTTGCCATACATTTGCTTGTATCATCCAAGCACACCCAAAGGTTATCACATATGCAAAATATTTTTTTGCACCACTTATAAATGAAAAATAATCTAATTTGTTAACATTTATTGAATGCTGATAAATATTTGAAAACCCTCCAGCTTTTGTAGTTGCAATTATAAATACTGCTATTGCAGAAATAACTAAAAAAATGAATTGTATAATATCTGTTAATACAACACCTCTAAAACCACCTAAAACAGAATACACTAAAACAATTGAAGTACCTAAGAGGATACCCATTTCATAACTCATATTTAAATAGGTTCCAAAAAATTTACCAAGGCCAACCATTTGGGATGCTACAGAAAAAGTCATAAATATATATATTAATATTGCTAAATACTTTGCACTTACTTTAGAATATCGTGCTTCAAAAAGCTTTCCTTGAGTTAAATATCCAATTTTTCTAATAGATTTTGAGAATATAATCATTAAGAAAGTTGCAATAAGTACAGGAACACCATAATACCAAAAAGCACTTATTCCATCACTATATGCTAAATCAGCTGTTGATATTGCAGAGCCTGCTCCCCACCAAGAGGCAATAAACGTAATTGATAATGCCCAAAAAGGAAGTGATCTACCTGCAAAAAAATAATCCTCAACGCTTTTGTTTGGCTTTTCAATTGAAACTGCAATTAGTAAGATTATAAAATAAATTATTAATCCTATTATTGAAATTGTATTTAACATGTTAAGCTCCTAATAATTTTTAGTATTATCCTATCTATTATATATGATAATATTTTCAATGTAAAATAATTAAGAAAAAAACTTATGTCAAAAAAAAGAGTAGAATTTTGTCCAATGTTATTGACATATGTTTTTTTCAAGAGTATGTTTTAAATATAAAATTTAAAACATGAGGTAAAAATTATGAAAATAGCAATTGCTACAGAACAAGAAAATTTAAATTCACAAATTAATCAAACATTTGGAAGAGCGCCATTATTTTTGATTTATAATACAGAAGATAAAACTTCAACTTTTATTAAAAATGAAGCTATGAATGCAGCAGGTGGTGCAGGTATTAAAGCTTCTCAATTTTTAGTTGATCAAGATATTGATAGTGTTATCTGTTTTAGATTAGGGGAAAATGCAGTTAAAGTATTATCAGGTGCAAATATTAATCTTTATTCAGCACAAGCTAATAAAAGTATTCAAGAAAATATTGAGTTATTATTAAATGATAAATTAGAAGCATTAGTTGATATCCACAGCGGTTATCATCACGGTTAATAGATATGAGTAGAATAGCAGTACTAAGTGGAAAAGGTGGAAGTGGAAAAACCTTTGTTTCTACAAATTTATCTAATATAATGAATAATTCTACATATCTTGATTGTGATGTAGAAGAACCAAATGGTCATATTTTTTTTAAAGACTCTGAATTAAAATATGAAAAAAAAGTTTATCGAGATATTCCAACTTTTGATAGTAATAAATGTGTAGGGTGTAGAGATTGTGTTAATTTTTGTAAGTTTTCAGCTCTTGCTTTTATAAAAGATACTCCATTATTATTTGATGAAGTTTGTCACAGCTGTGGAGGCTGTGAATTAGTTTGTAAACATGATGCAATTCATTATGAAAAATCTCAGGTAGGTACTCTATCTGTTTATGATAATAATTCAAAAAAGATAGTAAGTGGTGAGATGAGAATTGGCGAGGCTTCTGCAGTTTCTTTGATAAGTGAAGTTTTAAAAGAAGTAAGCGATAATTCTATTATTGATTGTCCCCCTGGTAGTGCTTGTTCAACAATGGAATCAATTAAGGGTGCTGATTATTGTATTTTGGTAACAGAACCAACTATTTTTTCATTGCATAATATACAAATGATCGTTGAACTTGTAGAATTATTTAATATTCCTTATGGATTTGTTATAAACAAAAGTAATAAAGATTTAGATTATATAATAGAAGATTATGTAAAAACCTTAAATAAAAAAATACTTGCAAAAATACCTTTCTCTAAAGAAGTAGCTCAAATTACATCTGAGGGTAAATTAATTACTAATGAGAATGAGGATGTAAAGAATTTATTTTACAATTTATTAAATAATATAAACGAGAAGGTAAATTAAAGATGAAAAAAGTATTAGTAATTTCAGGAAAAGGTGGAACTGGTAAAACAACAATATCTTCAACATTGATTGATTTATTAGATATAAAAGCATTAGCTGATTGCGATGTTGATGCTCCAAATTTACATTTGGTAAGCTCTTTTGATGATAAGTCTTTATTAAAAGAAGATCAATTTAAGGGTATGGATATTTTTCAAATTAACAGTGATTTATGTATTAATTGTGGAAAATGTCAAGAAAATTGTAAATTTGATTCAATTGATTTTGTTGATAACAAATATCAAATTAATCCATTAGCTTGTGAAGGTTGTGGAGTTTGTGAATTTGTATGTCCTGTTAACGCAATATCACCAATTGATAATTATGTTGGCTCTACTCAAGTTTTTAAAACAGATAAATTATTTTCAACTGCAAAACTTACAATGGGTAGTGGTAATAGTGGTAAATTAGTTTCACAAGTTAAAAAAAATCTAGATGATAATATTAAAGATGAACCAATAGCAATAATTGATGGATCTCCTGGAATAGGATGTCCAGTAATAGCATCCCTTTCTGCAATAGATGTTGCTTTAGTTGTAACTGAACCTTCTTTATCTGGATTAAGTGATTTAAAACGTATTGTTAAAACAGCACAAGTCTTTAAAACAAAAACAGCAATTATCATAAATAAAGCTGATTTGAATTTGGATGTAAAAAAATTAATAATAAAATATATAAATGAAAGTGATTTAGTTTTATTAGGTGAAATAAATTATGATAATAATGTATCAAAAATAATTAATTCACAAAATTCCCTAGCAAAGGTTAATACTCTAGCTTCTAAACAAATAAAACTAATTGCTGAAAAATTGTTATCTTTAGTACATGAGAGTCAATAATTAACAAAATTTTATAAAAATAAAATATTGCTACTTTAATAATTGTTAGTAAAGATATATAATCTTTATAAAATATAATGATTTTTTATATTTCATAATGTTTTTGCTTGAAAAAGTCTTATTCTCAATTTAAACTATTAAAAGTTAGTTTTTAAAATCTTAAAGGGGAAAACAAAGATGGAAGAAAAACTTATTAAATTAGAAAATTGGGGATGTGACATTCAAGGTGCGCTTAACCGTTTTTTAAATGATAAAGATTTGTATTTTGAATGTTTGAATATGTTTGTTGATGATGAAAATTTTGAATCATTAAAATTACATATTAATGATGAAGATCAAAGAGTTCCTTTTTCTTATGTGCATACACTAAAAGGTGTTGCAGGAAATTTAGGTATAACACCACTATTTGAATCTTTAAGTGACTTATGTGAAGCTTTAAGAGCTTCAAATTATAATCCAGATAGTGGTTTATATGAGAGAACGATTGTTGATTATAATATCTTTCTAGAGATTATGAGTTAAACTTTGTAAGAAGTACTTTAACATCTCCACCACAAATCATTCCCAATTTACTTGCCTTAGTATTTGATAAATTATGGTAATATAATTGGGATTTTTTATCTTTAGATTTTAACAAGGAAAGGCTATCTTTTATAACTTGTGATTCAACACTACCCCCACCGATAGTTCCCTCAATATCTCCATTATCAAATACAGCTAAAAATGAACCTTGTTCTCTAGGAGCTGAACCCTTTTTTTCAACAATTCTTGCAACTACAAAAGAATTTTTCTCAGTTGATAATCTTTTTAATAGATTGTAATCCAATTCAATTTGTTTTTTTTCATTTTTAATTACTTTAATAATTTGTGAAACTATTGAAATTGCAATTTCTTGAGGAGTTTGTGCATTAATGTTTAACCCAATAGGTGAATATATTGCATTTAAGTCTGCTTCTGTTATATCAACGTCATTATTTTCGATTTCATCTATTATTAGTTTTTTTGTATCTGCAACTTTTCCTTTTGATCCAATCATACCTAAATATCTATATTTTTTCTTTAATAAAGCTGCCTCTAAACAGCTTTTATCGTGTTTGTGACCTCTTGTTGCTATAATAATTGCAGAATTTGATAAATCTAGCTTTTTAATTTCATCGACATAATTTCCTAATAATAATCTTGCATTAGGATATCGTTTTGAAGTACAAAATTCAGCTCTATCTTCAATTATTGTAACTTTCCATTCTAGTAATTGAGCTAAATTATATATTGAAAGTCCAATATGACCACCCCCACACATCACTATTTCAAGTTTTGCAGAAATTTTTTCACTTATATAGTCTCCATCATCAACAAAATCATCACTATTTTTTGATAATAATTGATTATTGTTATTATATATTGCTTCATTACCTAGTTGATCTTCATTTAATCTAGTACGTCTTTCTATTGTATTATTCAAATTATTTATTATTGTTTCAAAATATTTA
>CAZPTG010000031.1:0-14594 GCA_964589355.1 uncultured Spirochaetaceae bacterium | reverse complement strand
AAGTTGTTCAATTAATCCATAATATGAAAATGATGAATAGTTTAAATATGTACTCGCTTTTCTAAGAGCATTTTTTTGATTTGCTGTTGTAGCATAAGTACATGATAAAAAAGTAAAAAAAAGTAAAAACATAAGAAAATAATATTTTGTTTTTGTATACATTATATGCCTCTTTATTATTTAAATACTCTAACTACTTCTAACAGTATTAGATAACTACCAACTTGTAAATATATAATATATCTATATTAAAAAAACTAAGTATTATTTTTAACTGGTCCGCCTTTTTTAGATAAAATTAATTTTAATATACTTTTTAAGTAATTCTACTCAAAACTTTTTACTTTATAGTTTATCAATACCAAATTTTCGTATTTTCAAAATTTCATTTTTATACATTATTTTCTCAAAAAACCTTAAACAATATAGCTTTTTTATTTATTTTACTCTTTTCTATCTACATCTAAGGGTTTAGAATAAATTTAAGCCAAATTTATCTATTAAATTTGAAAGGATATAATATGGGGATAAGGTTTCATAGATCTGTAAAAATTGCAAAAGGTGTAAGACTTAATTTATCTAAAAGTGGTCCAGGTGTATCTTTTGGCCCAAAAGGATCGAAAATTTCATTTGGTTCTAATGGGGTATATTCTAATATTGGGGTTCCAGGAACAGGTTTATATAGTAGAACTAAGTTAAACACTTCATCAACAAAAAAAAACTATAATAAAAAAACCAATACAACACAAACTACAAATGAGGTTAGTGTTAAAATCTCAATAGATGATGAAACGGGTAAAGAAGATATAAGAATATCTAAAAACGGTAGCGAAATTTCTGATCCATCACTAATTAGAAAAATTAAATTAGACCCCGCTTTTAAAGAAAAAAGACAACACTTAAGAGAAAAAACAAATAATATTATAAATGAAAAGACTCAAGAATTAATTGAAATTCATAAACTTTCAAAACCATTACCTAATTGGAATTTAATTAAAAAAGAATTTAATAATAATCACTTAGATTACTACATGAAAAAGGACTTTAATGTTATAAAGCCAAACAAAGAGGATATATATCAGCAATTAAAAAATGAAGCTAAAGAAAAAATAAACTCAATTTTTTTTCGACGTAAAAAAAGAAAAGAATATGTCAATAAAAGAATTGATAGCTATTTTGAAAATGCAATTAAAGATTGGCAAAATAAAAAATATAACTTTGAACAAAGTGAAATTGAAAGAGAAAAAATTATAAATGAAAAAAATTTAAAATTATTTAATGATAAAAAGAAAGAATTTAACTTAACTTTTAAGCCTAATAAAGATTATTTATTAAAAAAACTTGAACAAGAATTTTCTCAAATTAAATTACCAATAGAATTCTCTGTATCTTTTGAAATTTCTGAAAATCTAGATAAAGTATATATTGATGTTGACTTACCCGAAATAGAAGATTATCCAAAGAAAAAATCTCAAATCCTTTCAACTAATAAATTATCAGTAAAAAATAAAAGCATAAAAGCAAAAAAGTTAGATTATTTTAAAAGTATTTCTGCAATAAGTATTTATTTTGCATCAATAGTTTTTTCAATTTCTCCAAAGATTAGTGATGTAATTATTTCTGGCTACACTCAAAGGTTAAATAAAGCCTCTGGAAATATAGAAGATGAATATGTTTATTCACTAAAGTTTGATTATCAAAACTTTAAAAATTTAAATATTGACAATATATCTCCTGAATTGACTATTAAAAGCTTTGATCACAGATTAAAACATACAGCTAAATTTGATTTAAGAAAAATTGAACCCTTCAAATTATAAAAATTTATTAACTCTCTTTATCTAATAATTGATGAAAATCTAATATTTTTATTACATCAATTACTCAAATAGCTTTAATTAGATTTATTACTTTGAATTTATAATTAAACCAATATATATACCTTTAATTTCTTTATTATAATTAAAAATTTAAGCCATCCTAAAATATAATCACAGATGAATGCAACTCTTTTCTCTTTACAAATAAAACATTACATTATTATAATATAATTAGTTTAATATGTAACAACGAGGTAAAAGATGTTAATAAAAAATAATTTAAAATATAGTATTTCTATAATTTTATTATTATTTATTTTTACAAGTTGTCCAACACCTGGATTTAATGATGTAAACATACCTGAACCTATGTTAATGATGTTAAAAACAAAAAATACTTTATCTCCCATATTTAATGGAGAAACTGTAAATGAGGATGTTATTCTTTATTACTCTAGTCCAAATAATCTTAATCCAAATGATGGGAAATTTTACTATTGTATTGATGATTCTAATAATTTTAATGTTTTAAACTCAGGTGAAACTGTTGAGATATCAGAAAATGGAGATTACCATATAGAAATATATTTTGAAAATAATTTAGGTGAAAGAGGTGATAGTTTTAGTTCATGTGATTTTACAATTAACAAACAAATAATTAAACCTACATTTAATTTATTAAATGACTCTTTTAAAGCTTTAGGTGATATTACAAAGAGTGAAAGTATATATATTGAACCAACCTTTTATGATGACGATACTAATCCCTCTACTTTCCAATATAGAATTGGAGGAAACTCAAATCCTTGGATTACAACTTATGATCGAGTAAAAATATATCAAACTAGCGAAAATGAAAACTCATCAATTATTGTAGATATTAGATACAAAGAATATGAACATTTTGGTGAAGATGCTATCAACTCTAAAACTATTAATATTGATAGAGCTCCCCCTATTCCATTATCTTTTAACACTCCAAATTCTCAAGAGTTTCGAATGGCAAAAATTCTTTGGACAAATAATAATACAGATCTAATAAAAATTAATGTATATTATAAAAAAGATGGCGATGAAAACTATACTTTATTAAAAACTATAGAAGATGGCACCTCCATTATTGGAGAGGGTGGATTTAATGAAGTTAGTGCAATAGATGATATTATTTATAAATATGTATTAATTGATCGTGCTAAGAATGAAACAATTTGTTTATCAGATCCAATAACTCCAAATACAATTAGTGATAATTCAACTATTTTATATGTTAGCCCTAATGGAAGTGGTTATGGAGCTTCTTGGGAAACAGCCTATGGAAATTTACAAGATGCAATAGATGATGCAGCATCTCATTCTATAAAAAATATTTATGTTAAAGAAGGGACTTATTATCCAACATCTCATCCAAACGGATTAGAATCTTATGAAGAAAAAGGCTTACACTTTGCTCTTAAAAATAATTTGACTATAACAGGTGGATTTATAGGAAATGAAGGAATTGATGAGAATCCAAGTGGTGGTGAAACTATTCTAGATGGAAATGAAATATCAAATCATGTTATTTATTTAACTGAAAATGCTAATATTTCATCATCAGCTGTTCTTAATAATGTAAGTATTAAAGGTGGGAAAGCTTATGGACCGTCTTATATAGGAGGTGGTATATATTTAGAAAAAGCAAGCCCTACTCTAAAAAATATTAAACTTTATAATAATGAAGCATCAATTGGAGCTGCTATATATATTGAAGATTCAACTATTGAATTAAATGATATTTCAGTATTTGAAAATACTTCATCAAATTATGGAGCAGTTCATATTAATGCTTGGGAAAGTCAATATTCTCAAAAATTTTCTAGAATGAAAATATTCAATAACAATTCTTATGCAATAACCTCTGAATCTAATAAACCTATAAAAGTAGATTTAGAGAATTGTTCAATATTTAAAAATAAAAATGAAATTTTTAAAGTTAATAGTAGTAGTTTAATTAATATGTATAACTCATCCATTGCTTTTAATGAAGAATCATGGATTGATGGTAGTTTTTCAACAGAATCAAATATTATAAACACAATCATTTGGAAAAATGGAAATATTAATTCAAGTGCTACTTATTTTCCATCAGATTCAGGCTCTAATGCAAAATGCTCAATTATACAAGATAAAAATATTAATGGAGATGGATATATTTTTATTCCATCTGATACAAGAATATTTAAATACAATGATAATGATTCTTTAAATGAAGATCACCTTTCACTTTATGAAAATGTTTTAAATCCTGCACTAGATATGGGGATTAATATAGATGGACTTACAACTGATATAATTGGTAATCAAAGATTAGTTGAATTATCATTATATATAATTAATGATTTACGTCCTAATGATGTTAATCTTATAGATGAAAGATCAGGTACTGATGAATATAAAAATGATCTTGGAGCTTATGAATTACAAAAACCTGATGTTATGCCTGATTATATATTTGTTGATAACAATGCCTCTATTTTTGAATATAGTTTATTTGGATCTTCAAAAGATACCCCATCTAATGATATACAAAATGCTCTATATTTAGCTTCTATTAATGATATTGATGAAGTACATGTTGCAAAAGGTATATATTATCCTAAAGAGAGAGCTGCAATTTCAAGTGATAATAGTAGTGATAGTGATAGGTTCTTCCATTTTATGCTCGTTAATGGAGTTAAATTAATTGGTGGATATGAGTCTTCTTTTACTAATGAATTTGATAATACAACTTTATCTGCTAACATTGGTGATAAAAATACAAATACAGATAATTGTTACCATGTATTTTATCACTCTGGTAATTTACATCAATTAGATTCATCTGCTTGGATACAAAGATGTACAATATCTGATGGCTATGCTTTTGGATATTTAAATCACACCTCAGGAGGAGGTATGTATAATTGTGCTTCTTATCCAACTATAGTTGATTGTAAATTTAAAGATAATTATGCTAATAATGGTGGTGCAATTTATTCTATAATGGATAATGGTGCATCAAATACTCAATCAATATGGCAAAGTGTATTTTTAAATAATAAAGCACATAATTCAGGTGGAGCTATTTATATAAAAGATGATATAAATTTAGATTTAAATCAGTGTGTATTTTTAAATAATGATTGCGAATCAGAGCTTGGAGCACCTTCTCTCCATATAGAGCCTTCAGCTTCTCTAAATTGTTATCAATCTACATTTGTAAACAACCCTTCTACAGGCAATTTAGAAAAAACTTCAATCATTATAGAATCTGGTGGAACTACACCTTCTAAATTCTATAATAGTTTTATTTTTCAAGGAGTTGATGATTACATAGGAATTGATGGAGAAAGTGGAGAGAAAATAAGAGAGAGTTTGTATTATAATACAGCAATACCACATGATATAATTACAGATGGAATTGTTTTTGTACCTACATCTTATTCAGAAAATTTTGCAAAAATTTCCTTTGATCAAATATTATTAGAAACTGATTTATATTTTAGACATGATATTAACATTCAAAATCAATTTTTATACCATAGTGGTGATATCACTTATTTATTAAAAGATGAAGTTGATTTAGATAATGATAATAATACAAGTGAATATTTGCCTTATGATATTCTATACAATCCTAGATTGACTAATAATGAGCTATCTATAGGAGCAATCCAATCTGAAGTTGAATATTTTAATTATTAAAAGCTAATATTAATGCATATAATTTGATTGATAGAAAGTAAATTAAATGTACAAAAAAATAGGATAGCTTTTACTATCCCATTTTTATTAAGCAACTTTATTTTGAATAACTTTCACAAACACTTTTTCTCACAGGAAGTATAAATGGAGGAGCGAGAGAAAGTTCTTTAACGCCCATCTTTATAAAATGCTCTGTCAAGCTTATATCAGCAGCTAATTCGCCACATATACCAACCCAAATATTCTCTTTTTCTGCATTTTTACAAACTAATTCAATTGCCCTTAATATAGATTCATGATGAGTATCACAAATATCATCAAGTTTTGAATTTTGTCTATCAATAGCTAAAATATATTGAGTTAAATCATTAGTTCCTATAGAGAAAAAATCGACTTCTTTTGCAAGTAAATCACTAATTAAAACAGCTGCAGGAGTTTCTATCATTATACCTTGCTTAGGAATACTATATTCAATATTTTTATCATCTAATTCCTTTGCAACTTCACTAATAATTTCTTTAATTTTCTTTATTTCTTTTAAAGATATTATCATAGGATACATAATTGATAAGTTACCAAAAACACTAGCTCTCAATAGAGCTCTTAATTGAGTTTTAAACAACTCAGGACGATCTAGAGAGATTCTTATTGCTCTAAAGCCCATTGCTGGATTTTCTTCAACATCTAAATCAAAATAATCAACCTTTTTATCTGCACCAATATCTAAAGTCCTAACAATAACTGGTTTTTCTCCCATTTTTAAAAGAACTTTTTTATAAGATTCAAATTGCTCATCTTCTGATGGATAATCATTTCTAGATAAATATAAAAATTCTGATCTAAATAATCCAATACCCTCACCATCATTTTCTAAAACATATTCAACATCTTCAACACTTCCAATATTTCCATAAATATTTATTAATTTACCATCTTTTGTTATAGATTTTCTTGATTTATATTTTAGAGACAATTTCTTAGCTTCATTTTGATCTTTAATATTTTCTTTTGCTTCTTCTAATTTTTTATCAGTAGGATTAACAATAAAGTTGCCATTATTTGCATCAACAATTGCCAATTTATTATCTAGGTTAGATAAATTATCTATATTAGTTGATACTAATGCTGGAATATTCATCGTTCTTGCTAAAATTGCAGTATGAGAGTTTAAGCTTCCTTTTTTCATTACAAAAGCAATTATTTTTGATTTGTCAAATTCCATAGTAATACTTGGAGTTAAATCATCAGCAACAATTATAGAAGGTTTTTTCAAATTATAAGATTCTTTATTTGAATTTAATAATGTATTTATAAGGCGTTGAGATATATCAATAACATCAGTACTACGAGCTTTCATGTACTCATCATCCATTTCACTAAACATTTGAGCAAAATCTTTAGCACTTATTGATACAGCATATTCAGCATTAAATTTCTTTTTTTCAATAGCTTGATGAATTGCATCAATGTAATCTTCATCTTCAATCATCATTTGATGAATACTAAAGATTTCAGCATTATCTTTTCCAACCTCATTTACAGCTTTATTATATAATTTTTCAAGTTGATTTTGACAATTTTTAACTGCGTCATCTACTCTATTAATTTCTAACGATGAATTGTTAATGTATTGCAGTTTTATTTCTTTATTTTCATTTTCAATGACATGTACTACCCCAATAGCAAAGCCATTATAAGCTGATTTACCTTGAAAAACATTCATAAAAATTGCCTCCTGATTACAAATTTTCTTCAATTAATTTTGATAAAGCTTGATATGCATCTTCTTCATCACTACCATCAAAAGTTATTTTAATTGTATCATTTTGTTTAACATTTAGCTTCATTAAAGCCATTATTTTTGTTATTTTTACTTCTTTCCCTTTAAAATGAATATTAATATCAGCCTCAAATTTTTTTGCAGTTGATGCTATCTTACCTGCTGGACGTGCATGAATACCAATTTCATCTTTAATTACATAAGTAAATTCTTTCATTATATTTTTCTCCTATATTTTAAATCTTTTTATATATTTCTAATAGGAGTAAATCTCCTCCTATTAGATAAAATTATTATTTTATTACAACTATATCACTTTTATTATCAACATTTTCATTTGAAATTATTTTCACACTATTTATTTCATCTGAATTTGTAACTATTAATGGAGATATTATTTGATAATTTGAATTTAAAATTTCATTAATATCAAATTTCATTAAAGGCTCTCCACGTTTTATTTTATCACCTTCATTTACTAATATTTCAAAAGGATTTCCATTCAAATGTATAGTATCAAGACCAATGTGAAGTAATATTTCAGCATTATTATCACCAATAATATTAATTGCATGTTTTGTCTCTGCAATTGAATCAATAACACAATCACAAGGAGCATAAGCAATTCCATCAGATGGAATAAAGGCTAAACCATCACCTAACATATGCTCTGAAAAAACACCATCATTTACATCTTCTAGAGAAATTTGTTTCCCTTTTAGAGGAGAGGTTAAAATTAATTCTTTAGTTTCACTTTTATTATTAGTTTCATCTTGTTTAAAGGTTTTTGTATTATCTTGTGATATTGAATTAGATACCCTTATTGAACCATTTCTAAGCTTATCCATATAATCTTCTAAATTTGATTTAATTACTGTTACTTTTGGACCATAAATAATTTGTACACCAGTACCTCTATGAATTACACCAGATGCACCTGTATCTTTTATTATCTTATCATCAACTTTTGAAACATCAAATACTGTTATTCTTAATCTAGTTGCACAACAATCAACATCAGAAATATTTTCTAAAGAACCTAAGCCATTTACAATAGATTGACTTAATAAATCAATTTTTGAATCATCGTTATTATTATTTTTATTATTATAATCATTTCGAGTATATAATTTTATTTCCTCCTCATCATTTCTACCAGGAGTTTTAAAATTAAACTTCTTAATTAAAAAACTAAATAAGTAATAATAAACTATCGCATAAACAATACCAATAATAACTATCCATATCCAATTAGTTTTACTATTTCCTTGTAAAACACCAAAAAGGATTAAGTCAATTAAACCACCTGAGAATGTCATTCCAACACCAACATTGAATACATGCATTAACATATAAGCTAATCCTGCTAAACCACAGTGAATAATATACATAGCAGGAGCAACAAAAAGAAATGTGAATTCAATAGGTTCTGTAATACCTGTTAGCATCGAAGTAATAGCAGCTGAAATTAATAAACCTTCAACTTTTTTTCTATTTTCTAATTTAGCTGTTCTATACATAGCATAAGCAGCACCAGGGAGACCAAAAATCATTAGAGGGAATTTACCAGACATAAATCTAGTAGCACTAACACTGAAATGAGTGATATCTGCTTGAGCTAATTGTGCAAAGAAAATATTTTGAGCACCTTCTATTAAAGTACCTCCAACGATTTGTGTTCCACCCATTGCTGTTTGCCAAAAAGGTAAATAAAAAACATGATGCAACCCAAAAGGTATTAATGCTCTCTCCATTACTCCATAAATCCAGGTTCCAAAATATCCTGATTTCATTACCAATGAACCTATTTCGTAAATACCCATTTGAATAAAGGGCCAAACAAAATACATTAATATACCAACTAATAAATAAACAATGGCAGAAATTATTGGAACAAATCTAGTACCACCAAAGAAGGAAAGCACTGCATGAAGTTCAATTTTATAAAATCTATTGTGCAAAGCTGCAACACCTAAACCAACTAATATACCACCAAAGACTCCCATTTGGAGTGAATTTATACCTAAAACAGATGCCATAGCTCCTTCTAAATTAGGTGCACCAAACACACTTATCATAGCACTAATAGTTGCATGCATAATAAAGAAAGCTACCGCTCCTGCTAGAGCAGAAACAGCTTTTTCTTTTTTAGCCATTCCAATAGATACACCCATAGCAAAAAGTATTGGTAAATTTTCAAAAATAATTGATCCAGCATGACTTATAACTGTTAATATTGCAAAAGCAATAGTTCCAGGTCCCATAATATTCATAAGATTATAAGTTTCTAAAGTTGTTATATTAGTTAGTGAAGCGCCTATCCCTAAAAACAAACCAGCAACGGGTAACAACGCAATTGGCAACATAAAAGATCTACCTATACGTTGCAAAACTCCAAAAAATCCATCCTTCATTTTAATAATTCTCCTGTTATTTACTAAAAATTTTATATTTAAACTATAAAAATCCTAACTCCTTACAATTTTGGAGTTAAAAAGTTAATAATTTCATCCTATTTAATTATTTATTTTTTACTTTTATTTATATGAATAGCTAACATTAATAATTCTTCATCATCTATTTTCTTGTTAAATTGAATTTTCATTTCATCTTTTATTTTTAATACACATTTACTTTCATTTGGGTATTGATCATCTAAAAACTTTTTAAGTTTTAAATCTTTATTAGATATTAAATTATTAGAAAAAATGCCTTGTGCTAAATATTTTATGTGTGTTATTAAGCGAGAAGAATTAAAACTATCTTTATTAAATCTGTTTGGATAATAATCTTTTATAATATCCATAACTGTATTAATAATTTTTGTTAATTCAACAGTATCTGCTATATTCATTGATAATTTAGCATTAACAATATGTAATGCAATAAAGCCAGCTTCATCATGAGGCAAATCAATTTGAAATTTATTATTTATTTTCTCAAGCATATTTAAACCAATATTAAATTCTTGAGAATAGAAAGTTTTAATTTCATTTAATAAAGCATTTTTATACATTTTATTATTATTAAATCTTTCAATAGCAAAACTAATGTGATCAGTTAAAGAAATATAAATATTTGCTCTTAATTTATTATCTAAAACAGATTGTGCTTCATCTATCAAATTAGCTACAAAAGAAATATGTTCATGTGGTATTTGCTCTACTAATTGAGTTAGTTTATTAGTTTCTTTATCATTATCCATATGATAAATACGTTCAATTTTAGAATCTTCTACTAAAAAACCTTTTCTCTTGTTAAATCCAATACCTAAACCTTGCAAAACAACAGTTTCACCATTTTTTGAAATTGCACTTACAAAATTATTTCCAATTATTTTTAATATTCTATACATAAAAAGATTATTTCCTTTTTTAAACCAAAAAAAAGGACCAACTACTTATGATTAAATAAAATTCACCCACCTTTGGCTAATTTTATAATCTAGTACTTAGTCCTGCCCGTTTTATTGGTCACAGCCTTTTATTTTTATTATTTTATTTAACACTAGCATAACAATTCTTTTTGTCAACATAAACTTTATATTTTATTGAAAATATGAATTTTAGATAAATTTTATACAAAATAACTATACAAACATTAACAACTAAGCATTATTTATATATAATATTGGAAAAATTATTTCATTCTTCAAATTTAATTTATAAAAAGATTAAGCATCTGTTTTTCAAAAAGAATTTTATTTATTACATCTTTATATAAGTAATAACAAATAATTATACAAAATATAAAAAATAACAATAATATTTCATATATTTATAAGAATACAAAAATAAGCTTTTATGTAAAATATTTATATGTTAATATAACAATATGATTATATTTAATAATTCATTTTTTAAATAAATTAGATGGAGGTTTTTCATGAAAATAAAAAGTTTTAGATTTCTTATTTTATTAAGCTGTGTTTTTTTATTAAGTTCAAGTTGTGCAATTCTTAATACACCAATTAAAGATCTTTTCTTATTAGAGAATACTTCTAATGAAAAACAAGAGCCAACTATTCAATATAAAATTGGTGATAAAGGTCCAGCTGGTGGAATTATTGCCTATAAAAATAATGATAGTTCAATGGATTGGACATATATTGAAGTCGCTCCATCTAATTGGAACAATGAAGAAATTGATCCAAAATTCTTTTGGGGAGCTAGAAAGAAAAAAGTTGGAGAATTAGCTAGAGAAATAGGAAGTGGCTATGATAATACAAAAAGGATTGTTGATTTCATCTCTCAATATGAAGTTGCATCTTATGCAGCTCTAGTATGTGATCAATTAAATTTTGGAGGTTATAATGATTGGTTCTTACCATGTGATGAAGAATTATATCTTTTATATACTAATTTACATCTCAATGGATTAGGCAATTTTTCTATTGACGATAGCTATTATAGCTCAAGTGAAGTTAACTCTTTAAATTCACATATATTAAGTATGAAAAATGGTAACATTGCATCAAGTAGTAAAAATTCACCAAAATATATTAGACCCATTAGACGATTTTAAATAAAGATATTAAAGTGCTTTTTTTATGAAATATTTAAAAGATATTTATACTCACCCAATTTCATTTGCTCTATAAGTTTTAATAAATTTTATAAATAAAAATATTATTTGATTATTTTTTTATAGGTATATAACAAAATTGTGATATAATATAGATAATATCTAATAACAAACAAGGAGGTTATTATATGAATTTTCATTAAAAGACACTATTAAAATAATTAGAAAGGTAATAGCAATTTTAAAATATTATAATTCTTTTATAAAAAATAAACATATTTGTAAATTGTGCTATATCCAATAAAATAATTAAATTAACTAATCTTAAGATAGTTTATTATCATTTCTAAAATCAATAAAGTATAAAATTATATAAAAATTGAAAGTTTTATCTTTATTCACAATTCACACATCTATATAAATCACATTTTTAAAATAAATCTTTCATAATAAATTATCTAATTTTATAAGCTTAAAAGTAAATTAATTATAATATTGGAGGTAATATGAAACGTAAACTATTTTTAATTAGCACTATGGTAATCTTTTTATCAATTTTTATTGGAAATCCCCTTTTTGCAAAAGTAACAAAAGCAATTGGAAGGGAGTTACAAAGACCCGATGACATTGTTATTTCAAATAGAAAAGCTAATTTTGGTATAGGAGATATAATAAATCTTGATATTGCCTCAATTCAAATTGTGAATGATGAAATTCCAGCTTATTTATTATTAGAATTAGAATTAGATATTGATAGTCCAAGTATTGCTGATGATACAACAGCTACAATAAAACTTGTTAAAAGATTTGAAAGTAATGAAAATTTTACTTTTACTAATAAAGATTTAATAAACTACATACAATATTATAAAAGTGGAGATGTCCCGCAATCTATAAGAGATGCCTTTGGCCTTTCTGATTTAGATTCTATAACAGAAAGTTTTTTTAATTCTTCAAATAAAGATATGCCTGAGGGTACATACACAATCTCTCTTTTGGCATATGAAATTGATACCGAAGATGATGATATTGGACGGGAATTGAGAGAAAAACAATCTGTAACATTTAAAGTAGCTCATATTGATGATATTGAGATAATACAAAAACCAACAGTTAAAAATAAATTATTAAAATTCCGTGTTCCAGAAATTCCTTATTATAGTGATACATCAATTCCTAATACTTCAAAAACTTATGTAACTATAACAGGTTTAGAGATGAATGAAACTTTAGATGAAACACACTCAAGAGTAACAGCTTCATCAAACTTTGCACTAAAAGGATATCCAGGTGACTTATCACAAGGCATTGTAAACTATGATTTATCATCAATAAACTTTAGAGCAGGAGAAAGTTATACCTTTAATATTGTTTTTAAAGATGCATATAATCATGAAATAAAAAATAATACTTTCAGTGTAGATTTTCCAACACCTAGATTTTCATCATATATATCTTTTGATGACCCATATAATCCATATTTCAATTGGGCCTTTAATGATGATTATGAATCTTGGGTATCAGAATATCGATTATATATTAATAATTCTTATCAAAGAACAACATCAAACAATTTTCAATATAGTTATTTTTTAAATCCAAGTACTAATTATACTTGGTATGTAATGCCAATCAATAAAGATGGAACAAACTTTTTTTCCTCTGATTCCATAATTAAATCATTTAAAACAAAAGATCATGATGAAATAGATGTTGAAATAGAAGATCCTATAAACAATGCAACTTTGATTAAAGATTTTACATACGATTTTTCAGCTATTGCATCTTATAGTGATAATATTCAGCAAAAACAAGCCGTTTGGCATATAGGCTCAAATACAATAGATGGTATTAACATCTCCTATACCCCGCAAAAAAGATATTCATCTAATTCACTTCTAGCTTATTTATATATTGAAGATGAATTAGGTCTATCATTAAACTCACCTTATATATATTTAAGTGTACTAGATCCTAAAATATCAATTGAAGATAACTTTGATCAAAGTATATCACAAAATTCTAGTTTATCTTTTTCAACAGATCAAAATACATATGATGTAGATACTATAGAATGGTTTTTAGATAATAATAATATCGGATCGGGCACTAATATTTCTTATGATTTTTCAGAAATTGGAACTTATTCTCTTCAAGCAAAAGCTATAAGTAAAAGTGATTATTTAGACAGAACAAAAGAAGTTGAATCTCAAGAATTTGAAATTGAAGTTATAGGAGAAGCCCCTAGTGCATCAATTGATATGGAAAATGATGAGATACAAATCATAAAAGGCTCAGATATAAAAATTAAATCTAATTATACAACATATAATCCTGTTAAATCTTTTAGTTGGACTTATTCAGGTGTAGAATCAGGTACATTATCAAATGATAATAATGAAGTAACATTCACTGCAACAAAAGCTGGAGAGTACCAAATTACTTTTACAATTATTGATAAATATAATAAATCAAGTTCAGCTTCTATTAGAGTATTATCAATAGATCCAAAGATAAATATATCTAACATTAGAGCTAATGCAAATTATTCAATATATTCAACACTTAATCCAATAGTTTCTGCCCCTAGCGCTAATAACTTTATTTATATGATAAATGGAGAAAAAGTATTAAACAATGATTTAAGTTCATTTAATTATTCACCAGGTACATATACATTTAGCGTAAAAGGGTTTTGGGATGTATCTGATAATAATGGGAATATAATTTCTTATGAAAAAGAATCG
>CAZPTG010000030.1:0-14797 GCA_964589355.1 uncultured Spirochaetaceae bacterium | reverse complement strand
AATAATTTATTTGATCCTTTTTATGAAATTCCTTCGATTAATTTTGCACCTAAAAATGTGTTAGAAAAATCATATACAATTATTTCAGGAGATACAAAAATTGGATTTACTCAATTTTTAAAGCAGCTAAACTATCCAAAATTTATAAAAGTTCTTAATGTTGATTCTATTGAAAAAAAAGCTACAAATTTTGAAAACAATTGTAAGCTATTGAGTTTTGACAACACACAAGAATTGCAGAATAATTTATTTAGAAAAGTAAAACAATTATTAGATGATAATGTTTATTGTAGAGATATAGCAATTACATTATGCAATTTTGATAATGATATTCAAGATATTGAAGATAAAGCTAAAAGATTTGATATACCAATTTCTAAGGCAAAAGGATATAATTTATTAAAATATCCAGGAGGTAAGTATTTAAGCTACCTCTCTCACTTGTATGATAATAATTTTTCAATTGAGGATATGAAAAGTTTTTTTCTTGATAGATCTTTCCCTTTTAAAGATTTTTCATTAAATAGAGAACTAATTAGATATGCAATTGATGCTAATATTGATCATGGAAGTAAAGAAATAGAAAAAGATTATTGGTCTAAAAGACTTGTTAAAAACCCAAAATTAAATGAATTTTATTGGAAATTTAAAAATATTATTATTAGTATTAATACAATTAATAATATTGCAGCTTTAAAAAAAGCTTTACATACTTTAGAAAATTTATTATTTGTTGAGGACTTAGGGTGGAAAGGAAGTAGTGGAGAAGATAGTTATAGTTTTGCAATGGATAAGCTAGAGACTTTAAAAAAATCCATGAATGCTTGTAACATTGATAAGACAAATCAAATATTTAAAGTTTATATTAGAATGATCGAAAAAGAAAATTATGTTGAACAAGGTCACAGAGATGGTATTAAGATATATGAATATCCCCTTTCAGCTTCATTAGATATACCATATCATTTTATTGTAGATATAAATTCTAAAACTAGTGAGGTTGTTGATAAACCTTTGTTTATTTTACCCCCCAATATTGAAGATCAAAATATAAGAGAAGAAGAAGATATTACGAATAATGTAATAAATGATTATTGTTTAAACAGTGGAATATCCTTATTTTTGTTTAGTTATACTACATATGAAGGAGCTCAACTTGCACCATCTATATTTATGGAGAAAAATAGTATTTATAAAGCTAATTTTTCAATAAAGAACAAACCTTATATTAATGAAATAAGTTTATGGAATAAAGAAAATAAAAAAGAAGATTTAAATTTAACTCATTTTCAAGCAAAAGCTTTTGAATTTGCAAGTAATAATGTTTTAAAATTTGATCAAAATGGATTTGTAAACCATAATATCGAAAGTGAAATCAATGATTTTCTATTAGATAAAATTAGAACTCAAGATAAGTTTAAAATCTTAAAATTCTCTTCAACAAGTATTAATCTATTTAAGAAATGTCCTTATGCTTTTGCAATAAAATATTTGTTTAAGGTTCAAAAAAATGAGTATAATGTTAATCAATATGATGCTATGCAAATTGGGACAATAATACATAGTATATTTGAGACTTTTTTTAAAAAAGTTATGAAAGAAGATAGGCAGTTTTATAGTTCAAAATATAATGAATATGTAAAAATTTTTGACGAAATTAAAAATCAAAAATTAAATGAGTATTTTATAGGAGAGCTTTCTCCCCCCATTTCAACTCAAATTTATATAAAAGATAAATTGAAGAATTTAGCTAGTGAGTTTCTTTCTGTTGAAGTTAAGGAATTTGATACTTATAAATCAATTGAAATGGAAAAAAGTTATAAATCTTGTGAGGAAATAGAGATTAATGATAAATCTTATTTTTATGCCTTGAATGGGAAAATAGATAGAGTAATCAATCTTAATAATGGTAATTATGCTATCGTTGATTACAAAAGTGGAAAAGCTCCTGTATCAAAAACTTGGCATAAAAAGGCATATAAAGCAGGAGTTTCTGAATTGCCAGATTACCAATTTGCTTGTTATAAAAAGTTTTTAAATAAAGAAAAGATGAATGTTTCAAGAGCTACATATTATTCTGTTGCAGCTTCTTCGTATTGTGATATGTGGAATGATAGTGTTTTAGAAGATCAAACTTTGATTGATAATCTATTTGATAATTTAATTAGTGATATAATTTCACAAATATTAAAGGGAGATTTTAGAGCAACTCCTTCAAAAGAAAATTGTGAACATTGCGATTATAGACAAGTTTGTAGAAAGAGGTATTCAACAAAATGATAAAACAATTAGAAATAGAAAAGTTATTGAAAAAAAAACATAATTTAAATTCTGAACAAAGAGAGGCTGTTGAATGCTTTGAAAATTGTGTAGTAAAAGCAGGAGCTGGTGCTGGGAAAACAACTGTTTTATCTTATAGATTTATAAACTTAATTATAAATAATAAAGCAAATTGTGATGAAATTTTAACTTTAACCTTTACAAAAAAAGCTGCAGCTGAAATGTATGAAAGAATTTATAAACAAATGCTTTCAATTAAAGATAAATCACCTTTGCTAGAAAAACAGTTTTCTGTGTTTAATAAAACTACAATTTCCACTATAGATTCATTTTGTAATCAAATAGTAAAGCAAGATTGTATAAGATATGGTATTCCTAGTGATTTTGTAATAGATAATGTTAAAGCAGATGAAATTAGCAAAAGATGTGCTCAAGAATTAATTGAAAATGATAATATTCATAAAGGGTTTGAATTTTTATCTAAAGCATATTATCCAAATGATTTAATAGATGATATTATTGTGAAACTAGCAACATCAAGTTTTTATTATCCTTTAAAATTTGACAAAGAATATTTATATGATGAATGTTTTACTTTTATTGAAAATCAAATAAAAGAGAAAGAAGAAGGATTGTTTAATGTGTTATCAATTTTAAGTGACACTTCTTTTAATAATTTAACTTCAAGCATGAAAAAAACTTTAGATTCAATAAAAGAATTCAAAGAAAATTTATTAAAGTGTGATAAAGGCTCTCAAAAGTTTTATGATTTATTAAATTCTATGAAATTTAATACACCTAAAAAGTCAAAAAAAAATCCTATAACTGAAGAAATTGTTGAGAATTGTAAATTAGTAAAAGAATATATAAGTGATTTACAATCTTTGATGTTTATAAATTCTAATAATTATATTGAAGAAGTAGTAGACGCTTTGGATATATTAAAAGATAAAATATTTATAGAGAAAAGAAAACTTGGCGTTTTAACTTTTAGTGATATATCACATCTTGCTGTTGATATTTTGTTAAATAATAAAAAAATTCGTAAATTATATAAAGAAAAATTTAAATATATTATGGTTGATGAATTTCAAGATAATAATCAATTGCAAAAAGATTTAACTTATTTATTGAGTGAAAAAAAAGAATTATTATTAGATTGTATACCTGATATATCATCTTTAGAAAAACGTAAATTATTTTTTGTTGGAGATGAAAAACAAAGTATTTACAAATTTAGAGATGCCGATGTATCCGTTTTTAAGGCTCTTGCTACAGAGATAGAAAACTCTGGTGGAAAAGTTATAAATTTAAAAACTAATTATCGAAGTGAGCCTAAGTTAATTAAATATTTCAATGATTCTTTTAATAAAGTTTTTAGCAATCCTAAAAATGATTTTGAAGCAGTTTTTGAACCTTTAGAATATAGAGATGAAACAAAAAACATTAATCCTAAAATTGAGCTTTATATAAAAGATGAAGAGAGTAGCTCTTTAATTTCTCAAGAAGAAGAAAGAGCATCATCTGCTGCTTGTGAGGCAACAAAAATTGCTAAAATAATTACTAAAATGTTAAATAGTGATGAATATTTAATTAGTGATAGCGCAAATAATTTAAAAAGGCCTAGTGTAAATGATATAGCAATTCTCCTTCGAACAAAGACACATCAAATTGAGTATGAAAAAGCATTAAGAGCTAAAAATATTCCATTTATTATTCAAGATAATAAGGCATATCCTTTAGAAGCTTTATCAAATGATTTATACAATATGTTACAATTATTAATTTATCCTGATGATAAATTAGCATATATTAGTGTCCTTAAAGGTCCTTTTGGAGCTATTAGTGAAAAATCTATTGTTTCAATAATAGACAATTATGATTGTGAAAATCTATTTAATAGTGATTTAAATATAGATGAAGATGAAAAAATTAAATTAATTGGTGTTGAAAAGATTTTTAATAATTTGATTGAACTTTCGAAAAAAAATGATATTGCATTTCTTTTAAATTATTTATGGTGGGAAGCAGGGTTAAGATATTATTATATTTGTGAACCAAATTATCATCTTTACATAGATAATTTTGATTATCTATATAGGCTTGCAAAAAAGTATGATTCAAATCAAATTTCTTTGGCTATTTATTTAGATGAAATGAGAAATTCCTTAGGAGCAGCTTCAAAAGAGCAGGAAGTTTCTGTACTAAAAGAAAGTCCCTCTGGTGTTCAGATAATGACAATTCATAAATCAAAAGGATTAGAATTCCCTATAGTTATTGTTGCAAACATTGGATCAGTTCCTTCCTCAAATAAAGTGTCATATTCTATAGAACATAACATTCCTATTCCAAAACATTGTATTTCCATCGATAAAAAAACTAGATTGGAAAAATATGATAGTGTTTATATTGAAAGAGCAAAAGCAATAAGAAAAGAAAAAGATATTGCTGAATTAAAAAGAGTTTTATATGTGGCTTTAACTAGAGCTCAAATACATTTAATAATGAGTGCTACTATAAAAACATCAATTGAAAATGAAGTTTTAAATAATGATAATAAATCATTGTTAACTATGATTTATAATGCTTCAATTGATGATAATATGAATATTAATCCATTATTAGAAATTAAAGATATTGAAACAGTCAGTGCTTATGAAAATTATGTGAGAGTTGAAAACAAACCCATTGTTAAAAGAGCTCAATATAAAAATAATCAAAAATATTATCTAAAGTCATATCCACAATATAATACAAAGCAAAAAAATGTTGGGGTTACTACTTTTTTTGAGCATAAGGATGATGGAAATTTTGAAAAAGGAGCTCCTTTATCTAGTTCAAATGTAGATGAGTTATTAAATAAATTAAGTGAGGATAATGAAGATGTTTTTACTGATTTTGGTAGATTATGCCATCTATATACTCAATTTTTAATATTAGGGGAGCCTATTTTAAATTTAGATAATGAGAAAGTACTTTCAAAAGGATCTTCTTTATCAAAGTTAAGTAAAACTCAAATTAGTTTAATTGAAAATGAAGCAATTCGTTTTGCAAAAGAATTTATAGATAGTAATTTTTATAATACAAAAGTAAAAAACAATGAATGTAGATGTGAAGTTGGGTTTTTTTCAAAAGTTGAGCAGGATAATGGAGAGGTACTTGTATTTGAAGGTTTTATTGATTTACTTGTAAAGGATGAGAAAGGAGATTATTTAGTAGTTGATTTTAAAACAGATAAAGTAAAAAATCCTAATATTCATAAAAAACAAATAGAAACATATACTACAGCTGTTAAGAGGTTGAATCCTAACAGCTCTGTAGCGGGGTGTATAGTTTATCTTAGAGATAAAGATAAAGAATATTATTATTAATTTGACAAACCTTTAATTTCAATTGCACTAAATCCGTTATTTATCCATAATGGTGCTTCATTGAATGCTTTTTGTACTAGTATTAATAATTGTTCTACATTTGCATTTTCATAATCAGGAAATCTTGTTGCTAAGAAAAAATGCCTAATAACATTAGGGGAGTTATCACCACAACTATTAACATATCTATTAAAAATTATTTTGAACCTTCTCATATCATCCTTATATTTTCCACCGATATTTATGTAATAATTTTCTAATAATTTATAATTTTCAGTTTCTTTTACATAGCTAATATCAAGATATTTTAATAGATCTGATTTTTTTAAAACTAAAAATTTCTTTTGATTTTGTGAGTTTTTTATTTTTGAATAACAATATTCTGTTATTAAATTAGTATCTATTGGTGCAATGCTACTCTCATTATTTTTGTTATTTTTGTAATTATTAAAACCTTCTTTATCAATTAACTTTATTGTTTCATCTTTAAATAAATCAAAACTCCAATCATAAATTCTATCAGTAACTAGATGCTTATTAAAATAAAAAATGTTACTCTCTTCATGAAAATTCATTAGTAATGTATCTAGTTCGTCTCTAGTTATTTTTATTTCTTTATAATAAAGTTTAAAAAGTTTGTGAAAATTTTTTAAAGATATAACTCCATAAAAATTGGTTGAAGCTTGTGCTAATTGATTAATTTTATCAAAGGTTTCTTTTGTTAAATTATCTAAAGAAGAAATTGCTCTATCAATCCAAGAGAATTTTATTCTTTCATTTCTATTTCTTCCATAACATAGCCAGGAGGATTGATTATATATTGCACTTATTATTAGAGCTTCTAATTCAATATCCCATGTTGGTAATTTAAAAGGTTCAAGTAAAAATTTTGTAATAGAACATTTTGATATAATTTTATGAGTGTTAACATAATTTGAAAATCTAAATGCAAATAATTGTCTATTTTCTACTAAATCTTTATTAATTGTGCAACAATAGTTGAATAAGTTTTGAGCTTTTTCACAAAGGGGTAAGTTATATGTATCGACATAATCTTTAATGCAATTCCAATCAATTATATCCCATTGTTTATATTCATCTTTTGCTTTTAATACTTCATCTGTTCTATCATAAGTGATGTCAAAATAAATTATTTTTAAAACTTCATCTTTTACAATATATTCAGAACTTTCTGTTTCTCTTAATACTTTATGAATTGAAACAGCTTTTACGCCTTTTAAATCAGGATGAATTTTATTTGTAATTGATTTTAATTCCACAGCCCCAAATCTATTTACAATAGCTTTAGCAGCGATATCAATAGCACTTAATTGTTGATTATTCATTATTTCTCCTTGGTTTATTATTATATATTTTAATTACTGTATTTATTTAATAAAGAATCAACTGCTTTTTTCACTTGATTCATAGCATTTTCTAAATCTTTGAGGCTTGTTCCATAGTTGAACCTTACATATCCTTTATATTCTTCATCTCCAAACCAGGTTCCATCATTTAAACAAATATTTGCTCTATTTGCAAAAAACATTGATGTTAAACCCGTTTGGGAATTAATAGTTTGTTTATATAAACTAGGATTATCTTTTGCGTCTTTTTCAATATAAGATAGCAATTCTCTACAATCCCAAAAACAAATGAAAGAGGCTTCTGCTTTTAAGGGTTTTATGTATTTAACATTATTTTTCATAAATTGTTCAACAAATCTAGCATTTCTTTCAAGTATTTCTATTGCTTGCATTAACCACTCATAGCCACTATTATAAGCTGCACGAGCTATTGTTGTTGAAAAGTAGGGAGACGAACTACAATGTAGAGCTCTTCTAAATTTATCAAATTTATTTTTAATTTCTAAATCATTAAATAGAGAAACTGAGAAAAATTCTCCTGCTATATTAAAAGTTTTTGAAGGAGCCATCGTTACCATTGTTTTTGTATTTTTTTCTTTTGCAACATCAATAAAACTTGTAAAATTATAATCTTTAAAAACTAAATCTGCATGTATCTCGTCACTTATTACAAATACATCGTATTTATTTGCAATATCACAAATTTTAGATAAAGTTTCTTTAGTATATACTTTTGCACTAGGATTGTGGGGAGAGCAAAGAATAAAGACTTTAGCTTTTTTACATAAATCTTCAAAAGTTGAAAAATCAAATTCAAAAGAATGTTCTGTTCTTTTTAATTTCCACGGTAATACTTTAAAGTTGTTATCCTTTACAATATTTATAAATGGTTTATAAGACGGAAAAGGAATTATGATACCATCATTTTCTTTGCATATTACATTTAGCATAGTAGCTATAGCATTTAATACCCCTTGGCATAGAGAAATATGAGATTCATTAATGTTTAGATTATGTCTTTTTTTTACAAAACTGATAAAAGATTTTTTTATATCAGTATAAGAAGAGTATCCATATGTTTCGTAACTAACTAATTCTTTAGCAGCTTGAGTAATTTCATCAGCTGCTTTAAATTCCATATCTGCAACCCAATATGGTTTAGCGTCTTCATTGTTACAAAACATTTTTATTAGTTCTTTATTCCATTTGATACAAGATGTTTTATTTCTTTGAGCAAGATTTTCAAAATCATATTTCATTTTTATTAACTCCTATATTTGTGATAATAATATCCCTTAGGGTTTTTATATTTCTTTGTTTTGTTATTCTTTTTAAGAATTGCATCTTGCGGACAATTATTTATACAAGCGCTACATGCATAACAATTATCATGGAATATGGGTTTGCCATTTTCCATAGTAATATTATTAGAAGGGCAACAAGTATAGCAAAGATTACAACTATTACATTTATCACTTACAATAAAGTCTTCACTGAAATGGCGAGTATAATATTTTATAAATAAATATGTAATATTTGTAAAACTTCTTGTAAATAATTTGAATTTAGGGAATTTAAACTTTTCTTCTTTTATATCATTAATTATTAAATCAATAGTATTATTAGCTTTATTATAAATTTGTTGGTATTCTTCATCTGTTTTTAAATGTATTAAATTATTAGGCATAGCAACATTATTAGAATAGGAAGTAGCAACTCCATAGTCTTTTAATATCTTTTCAAATCTAATATGAGTCCAACCTGGTGATTTTGATCCAGCGGTAGTAACTAAATATACATATTTTAGATTAGTGAAATCTTTTATTTTTGAAAAAACTTCTCTAATTTTATTTTCAATAAAAATAGGTTCTCTTTTAACATACACAGGGAAAATAAAACCTAATCTCTCTGGTAATTCAAATTTATCATCTAATTCATTTACCATAATAATGCTATTATGATTTTGTGATTTTGCTATTTTTTTTGCAACATAATAACTATTTCCAGTTCCTGAAAAGCAAATAATACTATCTCTCATTTTTATCCTTTTTTATAAATTCTTTAATTTTTCTAATAGTTCTACCATATCATTATTATTCAAATTTAAATTTGTAACAAGGCGAACATAAGATCCTTCTGTGTTTGCTAGTATATTATTGTTTTTTAATTTTAAAATAGTTTCTTCTGCACTTTTGTTCTTTTCATTAAAAAAAATTATGTTTGTTGAAGTTTTTCCATGGGTAATAATATTTTTATTATTGCATAAAGTGTTTTTTATGTCTTTTGCTCTTTGATGGTCTATCTCCAATCTCTCTATATTATTATTTAAAGCATATATACCAGCTGCAGCCATAAATCCAATTTGTCGCATACCACTACCTAGCATTTTCCTATACCTTTTTGCCTCTTCTATAAATTCTTTAGTACCACAAAGCATTGATCCCATTGGAGCGCCAAGTCCTTTAGAAAGACAGAAAGTAATTGTATCACAATATTTTGTAATCTCGCTTACTTTTATGTTTTGAGCAATGCTAGCATTAAACAATCTAGCACCATCCATATGAACTTTTAAATTATTTTTATTTGCTAAATTTTTTATTTCTTTTAAATTTGAAATGGGATATGGTTCTCCACCAATTGTGTTTTCAACTTCTAAAATGCTAGTTCTTGCCATATCATATATACCTTTTTGTTTTATTAAAGGTGAAAAGTCTTTTGCATCTAAAATTCCAAAATCTTTATTTATAGTAATAGGTAAGATTGAAGCTATAAAACTGCAAGCGCCAATTTCGTGTTGGACAATATGAGAATTAGCGGCACAAATTACTTCTGTGCTAGGTCCCCCATTAATAAGTAGAGATAGTAAGTTTCCCATAGATCCTGATGGAACAAATAAGGAAGCTTCTTTATTTGTAATATCTGCTGCCATTTCTTGAAGTTTGTTAGTAGATAAATCTTCATTATATACATCATCACCGACCTCAGCTTCATAAATCGCTTTTCTCATTTCGTTTGATGGAAGGGAAATTGTATCACTTCTTAAATCTAAATATTTCATATATTCACCTTTAAATCATTAATTAAGTCAAAAAATGTAGGAAATGTTACACTTACTGCATCGATATCATCAATAATAATAGGGTTATCAGCATATAAACCAGCAATTGCCATTGCCATAATTATTCTATGATCATCATAACCTTTTACATGAGCTCCATTTATTGCACCTCTACCATAGATTTCAATTCCATCATCTAATTCTTTAGTTTTAACACCAAGTCTATTTAAATTCTTATTCATAGTTTCTATTCTATCTGTTTCTTTTAATCTTGCTTGAGGTACATCATTAAAAACAACCTTTTCTTTAGAATATGCACCAACTATACAAAGAGCTGGAAGTGCATCAGGCATAGAATTAAGAGAAAAAGTACCACCTTTTAATTCTTTTGGTCCTATAACTTCTACCCCATTTTTTATCCAATTAATTGTACAACCCATTTTTTCTAATATGTCTAAAGTATGTTTATCGCCTTGGGAGTCATTTTTGTTTAAACCTAATATTTTAATTGCAGTTTTTCCTATTGCAGCTAATGCAAAAAAGAATGTTGCACTTGAATAATCTCCATTTATTGATGTATTAATTGGTGTAAAATTTTGATTACCTTTAACCTTTGAATGTTGTAAATCTTCGCTTATATTATATGATAATTTTTGTTCACTCATCCAATCAAGAGTTAGCTTGACATAAGGTTTTTCATACAATAAAGGAGTTATGATTTCAACATCGCATTTTGCAAAAACTGATGCTAATAACAAAGAGGAGAGATATTGTGATGTTGGACAATCAATTGTAGTTTTACTTTTTGTTATTGGCCCTTTTATTGTAAAAGGAGGATAATTAGTATCACTTACAAAACATCCTAAATCTCTGTAAGCTTGTAATAATGCTCCAACAGGTCTACTTTTTAATGATTTATCTCCACTAAAAGTAATTTCTGTTTCAAGAGAAGCTGCTAATCCTAGCAGTAAATAAAGAGTTGTACCACTATTTTCACAATCAATTGTAATTGGAGTATCAACTTTTGATAGATTTGTTGAATCAATTTTTATCATATTTTTATTTAATTCAATCTTTGCACCTAAGCTTTTACAAGCTTTTATGCAACTCAATGTATCATTAGACAATAGGGCATTGTTAATTATGCTTTTATTTTTTGCAAAAGTAGCAATTAATAATGCTCTAATTGTTTGACTCTTTGAACTAGGAATTGTAATTGTTCCTAGAGTTTTAGAAGGTGTAATTCTTTTTTCCATAGAGAAAATATAAACTAAATGAATACATAAGTCTATAAAAAACACTCCCCAAAATTGAGGAGTGATAAAATATATAATTATATACTATTATTTTTTATAGATAGTTTTTAGTGGATGGTAGTCCATTGTATTTGTGTACCAACCGCCCCAAACATCTGTATCAATCATGTTTGTTGTGATATAGAAGTATAGTGGCATAATAGCAGCATCTTCATTAACCATGATATCTTCAGCAGTTCTTAGAGCACCTAGTCTATCAACAGGATCAGCAATTGTAGCAGCTTCTTTTACAAGGAAAGCATATGTTTCATTGTTATATCTACCACCATTCATTGCAGAACCAGGTAAGAACATATCTAAGAATGTATTAGGATCTTGATAATCTCCAACCCAACCAGCTCTTGAAATTTCAAAATCACCAGCATTTCTATCAGATAGGTAAGTTCCCCATTCTTTATTTACTAGTTCAATATTAATATTTAATTTGTTTTTCAATTCTTGTTGGATATATTCAGCAATTTGTTTGTGACCTTCACTAGTGTTGTAAAGAACAGTTAGAGTAGGACAACCAATACCGTTTGGATAACCAGCTTCTCTTAAGTATTCACGAGCCATTTCAGTAGCTTCATCTACATCTTCGAATGGGAATTCAAGTGCATCATAACCAGCCATATCAGGTACAATACCCCAAGCAGGAATTTGTCCAGCTTTTGTAACACCTTCAACAAGTGCTTCTCTATCTACTGCATAAGAAATAGCTTTTCTTAAATTAACGTTATCTAAAGGAGCATTTTCTGTTTGGAACACATAATAATAAGTAGCTAATTGAGGAGAAGCTTTATAATCATCTTTCATTTGAGCTGAACTTAATTTATCAGTTGGAACGTTTGTTAACCAGTCAATTTGGCCATCTAAGTACATATTGTAGTTAGTATTTTCATCATCTGATGATAAGAATTCTAATGTATCAATTTGTACTGAATCTGCATCCCAATATGTTTCATTTGGAGTACAAACAATTTTAGATTGTGGGATTCTTTCTTTTAGAGTGAAAGGACCGTTACCAATGAAGTTTTCAGGTTGTGTCCATTGATCACCATATTTTTCAATAGCATGTTGAGGAACAACTGCAAATGAATAGTGTTCTAGAGCACCAATTGCATAAGGAAGAGGTCCAATTAAGTCCATTTGGAAAGTCTTATCATCAAGAGCTCTAATTCCAACATCTTCTGCACTACCTGTACCGTCATTAAATGCTTGAGCACCTTCTAAGAACATACATGGGAACCATGCATATGGAGAAGCTGTTGCAGGATCTAATTCTCTTAACCAAGAATAAACTACATCGTTTGCTGTGATAGCAACGCCATCAGACCAAACTGCATCTCTTAAATGGAATGTATATTGTGTGCCATCTTCGTTTGCTTCCCAAGATTTAGCTAAACCAGGAACTGGTGCTGCTGTTTTAGGATCGATAGATGTTAAACCTTCAAATAATGCCATTAAAATTCTGTGTTCAGGAACACCTTGAACTTTAGCTGGATCTAATGATTGAGGTTCTGCACCATTAGAAATCACGAATTTTACGCCTTCGTCTTCAGCTTCAGCTTCTTCTACAACAGCTTCGACTTTAGTTTCTTCAACTTTTGGTTCTTCGGCTTTTGCAGGTTCTTCTGCTTTAGTTTCTACAGTTTTTTCAGTAGTAGCTGCTGCAGGAGTAGTTGCTTCTGCAGTTTCTTCTTTTTTGCCACCACAAGAAACTAATACAGTAGCTAATAGCAATAAGCTAAGAGTAATAGATAATGTCTTTTTCATAGATTATCTCCTTGTAGATTTGTTAAATATTCTCTATTCTTTTGAAATATTTTATTTATATTATATCATAATATATATAGAATAGTAAACGATGTATTATTGATTACGTCAAGTAGAAATATTAAAAAACATAAACTTATGTTATTATAATCACACTATTGTGGTAATCTTAACATAAAAAAAGGATAGCTATATGAAATATCATTTTAAGGATACTAAAGAGAAGTTAATATATAGAAATAGTTTTATGTCAAAAATCATTAGCTTAGCTTTTTTCCTTTTTTTTAGTTGGGGTATAATAGATTCGTTATTGAGAGGCGATTCTATTTCTTCATTAAGCATACCAATTATATTAGATTTAATTGCATTGATTGGTATTTTATTTGTAGATCGATGGATAGTTGATAAAAATAATGTAAGTTTAAAATATGAATTTGGAGTTTATCCAATTGTTTCAATAAAAAAATATGATGCAAATGAAATAAATAAAATAGCCCTTACTCATTTTGTTAAAGGGAGTTTTGATGAAAATGTTGATTACAAGAAAAAGCATAGAGTCTATAGAGCACAAGTTAGGTTTTCAATAATTTTGAAAAATGAGGAAAAAGTAGATGTTGAAGTTATTGATGAGAAAAAAAGCGGAGGAACATGTGAAAGAGCTGCTTTACTTTTTAGTACAGCATTAAACATTCCATTAACAAAAGATCGTGAAAGAGATTTAGATTTAGATGTTGGATTAAAAGATATAAATAGATTTAGAGATTAGTTAAAACTGTATTATAATATCTATTTTTTTGATTTATTAAGTATTATATAGTTTTATTATTCTGTTAATAAAATTATTATTACTTATATGTATGTAATTTAAACAAGTTTTCTTTTATTTTAATTATATATTATTAGCTTAATGAATATTGAATAAACTTGTAATTTCTTGTAAAGTTCTTTAGTCTGTGAAAGAGTATAGATATCTTTTATGGTATTTATAGTGAATATATTTCACGGTATGAGGAAGAATATGACAAAATATATTATTAAACGTTTATTAGGTATGATTCCTACTTTGCTTATCATTATTACTTTAAGTTTTTTTATTGTTAGAATAGCTCCTGGTGGGCCTTTTGATGGTGAAAGAGCTTTGCCAGAAGAAGTTTTAGCTAATATTGAAGCTAAATATCATTTAGATGAACCTGTATTGCAACAATATGCAAGATATCTTTTTGATGTTGTTAGAGGTGATTTAGGACCTTCTTATAAGTATGTCGACAATGATGTTAATTTCTACATTTTTACATCTTTGCCTAATTCAGCAGTGTTAGGATCAATTGCAATTTTAATTGCTTTATCGTTTGGTATTCTGTTTGGGATATTAGCAGCAGTTTATCAGAATTCGTGGATAGATTATCTGACAATGGGGATAGCCGTCTTAGGGATATCGATACCATTGTTTGTAATAGGACCTTTATTACAGTTAGTCTTTGCAATGAAGCTCCATTGGTTCCCTATATCTGGTTGGTATAGTACAGGAGAGGGGCTTTCTACAATAGTATTACCTGCTATTTCTTTATCTTTTATATATTTTGCTACAATAGCTAGATTAACACGTTCTTCAATGTTAGAAACATTGAGAAGTGATTATATAAGAACAGC
>CAZPTG010000029.1:0-14989 GCA_964589355.1 uncultured Spirochaetaceae bacterium | reverse complement strand
GCATGTATAAATTAATAGATTTGGGCTATCAAATACCAAAAGATTGTTCAATAATAGGTGTAAATAATGCTAGAATATCTCGTTATACTACTCCTCACTTAGCAACATTGGATATTAATAGGGAAGGTATTGCTAAGGCTACAATTAATTTATTAGATAAAATGTTTAAAAATAAAGATCTAGATAAATTAAACATTTCTTTAAATACTTCTTTGATAGAAAGAGCTAGTTTATAAGTATTGTTTTTATTATGTTTTAAGTCTAATATACCGGCTAATGAGAAATATTGCAAAAAATGAATTAAGGTTTTCAAAAAAGTATTTATTTTTATTAATAATGCCACTTTTTGGTGAGCAATTTTTTTCTATTCTAATAGGAATAATAGACTCTATAATGGTTTCTTCTTATTCTGAGGCTGCAATTAGCGGGGTATCATTAATTGATTCTTTATATTTTTTATTTTTCTTTTTGATTTCTGCTTTTGCAACAGGTGGAGCTATTGTTACAAGTCAGTATTTAGGAAGAGAAGATTATGACAATGCAAAAGGCGCTGCACGACAATTAATATATGTCTCCTTGTTATTTGGTATAACAATGGTGATTATTTTTATTCCAATACAAGGTTGGCTAATTTCAACAATTTTTGGAAAGTTAGATAAAGAAGTTTTTAAGCAGAGTCTAATTTATTTTGATTATGTTTTTTATTCTATTCCTTTTTTGTGTTTATTTTCTTCCGGCTCTGCACTATTTAGATCTATTGGTGATTCGAAAATATCACTTAAAATTTCAATAGTAATGAATATTTTAAATGTTAGTTTAAACGCAATATTAATATATGGTTTTGATTTGGGAATAAAAGGTGCAGGACTTGCAACATTAATTTCTAGAATGTTTGCAGGAATACTAATGTTAATTTTTATTACTACTTTAAAAACTGATATTAAAATTAATAATATCTTTAAAATAAAATTTGATTGGAATCTACTTAAAAAAATATTTAATATAAGTTTACCAAATGCGTTAGAAAATAGTGTGTTTCAATTTGGGAAAATAGCAGTTCAGAGCATTGTTGCTAGTTTAGGGGTTGCCTCTATTGCAGCTAATGTTGTTGTTGGAAATTTATGTACTTTTGCAACTTTACCCGGTGTTGCTGTATCTTTGGCTTCTACAACAATAATTGGTCAATGCTTAGGAGCTAATGAAAAAAAACAAGCTAAATATTATACAAATTTGCTTATAAAAATATCAATATTTTCTATTTCAATTTTTTCTTTAATATTAATTATTTTAATAAATCCAATAATTAATTTATATAACTTATCAACTCAAGCTTCATTAATTGCTAACAATGTTAGTTTTATTGTTCTAATAATGAGTGCATTATTATGGACTTTTGCTTTTGCTACCCCTAATATTTTAAGATCTGCAGGGGATGTAAAATATACTCTAGTTTGCTCCTTAATAAGTTTATTCCTATTTAGAATTTTAGGCGCAGTAATTTTCACCAAATTCATTGGTTGGGGATTATTAGGTGTTTGGTTAGCTATGATAGTAGATTGGATGTGTAGATCAACATGTTATATTACAAGACTCAAAGGTAATGCTTGGTTAAATAAAAAAGTAATATAGATTATATATAATGTCCAAAATATAAATAATAAACTAAAAAAAAGCCTAATTGTAAAATATTAGGCTTCTATTTTCGCAATTCATTAATTTTTATCACAATGAAAAGTCTATATATTTTTATATTATCGCTAATAAAATAATAAAATGGTTGACAAATTTAAAATCGTGGATTAGTATTCAAATATAAAATTTGTATACAAATATTTTGTTTGAATACATAAATATGGGGATAATATGGGTGATTATATAGATAGTGCGACTTTAATATTTGAAACGTTAAAGAGTGAAATATTAACTTTAGAAATCAAACCTGGAGAACCTGTTATAGAGGCTGAAGTGTGCAAAAGATTTTCTGCTTCAAGGACTCCTGTTAGGACAGCTTTTCATAGATTATCTGATGCAGGTTTATTAGAAACTATTAGATATAAAGGATCTAGAGCACCTTTAATAAATCATGAAATTGTAAAACAGTTGATTTTTATGAGAATTTCAGTTGAGGAGAAAGTTTTATTAGAGTATGTAGATATATTTGATCAATTTTCTATTGCTGATGCTTATAATGCTTTGAAAAAGCAAGAACTTAGTTTAGAAATTGGAGATTTTTCAATCCAACAATTTTATGAAGATGATGCTTGTTTTCATAAGATTTGGTTTGATAGATGCGAAAAAGATTATTTGTGGTCTGTCTTGCAAGATTTGAGTATTGATTATACTCGTTTTAAAACACTAGATATCGTGACAAAAGAACCTTGTGCAGAAATATTAAAAGAGCATAGAGCTTTATTAGAAGCTATTGAAGCTAAAAATAAAGAAGAGATAAAAAAAATAATTAAAAAACATTTAAATGGTGGAATAAGAAGACTTTCAACTATGATGGAAACTAAATACTCATCTTATTTTATACAAAAAATGTAATTGGAGGATGGAATGGTAAATATTCGCTATTCAACAGGAAAAGAACCTTTTAAGACAATGACAACTGAACAACTAAGAGAAGAGTTCTTAATTAATAACATCTTTATTGAAAATGATGTAACAGCAACATATTCACATGTTGATAGAATTTTAACTTTAGGTGCAATGCCTACAGACAAAGAAATTGCTTTAGATAAAAATATTGATGCAATGGGAGATTTTGGTGTTAATTTCTTTTTAGAAAGAAGAGAATTGGGTATTATTAATATTGCAGAAAAAGGTTTAGTCAAAGTTGATGGAAAAGAATATGTATTAAATCATTATGATGCTTTGTATCTACCTAAAGGTACAAAAGAAGTTCTACTATCAAGTGCTGATAGTAGTAATCCAGCAAAATATTATATGAGTTCAACTCCAGCACATACAGCATTTCCAGCAAAATTAATTACTCTAGAAGATGCTAAACATTTGCATTTTGGATCATCAGTTGAATGTAATGAAAGAACAATTAATCAATATATTCATCCAGATGTATTAGAAACTTGTCAACTTTCAATGGGTTTAACTCATCTAGTAGAAGGTTCTGTTTGGAATACAATGCCAGCACATACTCACGAAAGAAGAATGGAAGTATATTTTTATTTTGATGTTCCAAAAGATCAAACTGTATTCCATTTTATGGGTGAACCATCACATACAAAACATATTGCTGTTCATAATGAACAAGCTATAATTAATCCTAGTTGGTCAATCCATTCAGGTTGTGGAACTAATAATTATACTTTTATTTGGTCAATGGCTGGTGAAAATAGAACATATAGTGATCAAGATTGGATTAAAACTGAAGATTTAAGATAGGAGACAATATATGAGTGTAAACTTTTCTTTAGAAAATAAAGTTGCTTGGGTAACCGGTGCTTCTTATGGAATTGGTTTTGCAATTGCTAGCTCTTATGCAAAGCAAGGTGCAAAAATTGCTTTTAATGATATTAATCAAGAATTAGTCGATAAAGGTCTTAAAGCTTATAAAGAAATTGGAATTGATGCAAAAGGTTATGTATGTGATGTTACAAATGAACAAGATGTAACCTCTTGTGTAAAAAATATCCTTAATGATTTAGGATCAATTGATATCTTAGTTAATAATGCTGGAATTATTAAAAGAGAAAGCATGCTAGATATGAAAGTTGAAGATTTTAGAAAAGTTATTGATGTTGATTTAAATGCACCTTTTATCGTATCAAAAGCTGTTCTTCCAACTATGATAAAAAATGGGCATGGTAAAATTATAAATATCTGTTCAATGATGAGTGAATTAGGAAGAGAAACTGTTTCTGCTTATGCTGCTGCAAAAGGTGGGCTTAAAATGCTTACAAGAAATATTTGTAGTGAATTTGGAGAATATAATATACAATGTAACGGAATAGGGCCTGGTTATATTGCAACTCCACAAACAGCACCATTGAGAGAGAAACAAGCAGATGGATCAAGACATCCTTTTGATTCCTTTATAATTTCAAAAACACCTGCTGCAAGATGGGGAACAACAGAAGATTTGATGGGTCCAGCAATATTTTTAGCTAGTGAAGCTTCAGATTTTGTTAATGGTCATGTTCTCTATGTAGATGGCGGTATTTTAGCTTACATTGGTAAACAGCCTAAATAAAATTTGATTTTACTCAACATATAATTTAACTAGCTAGTGTTTGTATATACTCTCATTAGCTAGTTTTTTTTGGGGAGGTATATGTGAGAAAATATATTATTCTATTTTTGACTTTAATCTTTATATTAAGTGGTTGTAGTGAAAGTGAAAATGATGAATTAGAATTAAATAATACTGTTATTTTACGATATGCAGAAAGTGAAAAAAAAGGAACTTATTTATCTGATATAAGTGATTATTTTGCTAATTTAGTATATGAAAAAAGTAATGGTAATATTATAATAAAAGTTTATTATGAAGGAGAGTTAGGTACAGAAGAAGAGGTATTAACTCAACTTCAATTTGGTGGTATAGCATTAGGAAGGGTTAATTTTTTAGCAGTAAGTGAGCAATTCCCTTCATTTATAAGTAGTTATGAACATTTAATAGGTTTACCCTTTTTTAATTTTTTAAATACAATTGACTCTGATGAAAATTATAATTTTGCTTTTCAAAATGAAAAATTATTTCCTTTGACAATATTGCCTCCAAGTACAAGATGTATTTATAGTGATGAAAAATTAGATATTGAGGACTATAGTAAAATAAAAATAGGAATTGATAATTCTTCAATGTATGAAAATTATTTAGAAGAATTTGGGGCAACTCCTGTTATTATAGGTAATATTGCAACTTTCCCATCTTTGAGAAATGGATTTATTGATGCAAGAGAGTCTTCAATTTCTTCTTTTGTATCTTGTGATGAATATCCTTATATAAAAGAAGTATTAATCTTAAAAGATATTACTCTTCCTTCCTTTATCATATTTAGTAATGAAATATTAAATCAATTAACGCGAGATGAGGTAAATATTTTAACTGAATGTGCTAAAGAAGCATTAGATTATTCTAAAAAATATTTATTGATTGAAGATTCAAAAAATATTGAAAAAATAAATAAAGAAAAAAATATGAGGATTATATAATGAAAAGAAAACATGAGTCCTTATTTTTTTCTGTAGGAAATCAAATAAATTTATTTATTGCTTTAATTTTTATTTTAGTTGTTATTTTTTCGTTATTTTTGAGAACAACTGTGTTTGATTATATATCACAGAGCTCAAATAATAATAATTTATCTTATGAAGTTTTATCTTTAAAAACAAATATTTCTGAATGTCAAGATAGTTTAAATATGTATTTAACCTCTGGAAATAGACAAAAATTAAATGAATTTAATATCGCAAGTGAAAAAGCAAAATTTATAATATCGAAATTGATTAAAAGTGTTAAAGATAGTGAAAATTTATATCTTTTAAAATCAATAGAGACTTCATTTAATAATTATTTTTTTGAAGGTTCTCAAGCATCGTTTAACTTTAATACTAATAATTATGAGTTTTATAGTAAAATGTATTTAGCTGAAATAATTCATAATTATCTTCAAAAATATTGTGATGAATTATTAAATAATATAATTGAACAAGAAAAATTAACAAATATTCTATTAGATAATAAATTTAATAAATATTCAAATTTTCTTATCTTATTTTTATTTATTTTTTTTATTTTTTTATTAACTGTTTTTGTTCATATTTATTCTAATATTACCCATCCTCTTATTATGCTTGTTAAAGAAGCAAAGCGAGTTTCAAATGGTAACTTTGATGTAAAAGTTAAAGAATTAAAGAAAAATAATTCTATGGGTTTGTTAATTCATACCTTTAATACAATGGTAAAAAATATCAAAGAAATGCTTGAAGAATTGAAAACTAAAGTAACTCTTGAGAAAGAATTAGTTATAGAACAAAAGAAAAATGAAGAAAATTTAAAATTATTAAATGAAGCACAATTTTTAGCTCTACAATCCCAAACAAATCCTCATTTTTTATTTAATACATTAAATTCGATTTCTAGAATGATTACTCTTGATAAGAATGAGGATTCTTTATTTATGATTGAAGCTTTATCAAATTTATTAAGATATAATCTCTCAGATGCCTCAAAACCTGTTTTATTAAAAGAGGAATTAGATATTACAATTGAATATATTAAGATTCAGCAAAAAAGATTTAATAAACGTTTGAACTATTTTATTAGTATTCCAATTGAATTGCAAAATGAGGTTGTTCTTCCAAAATTTACTTTTCAACCAATAATTGAAAATGCAATTATTCATGGACTAGAGCCCAAAAAATTAGGTGGTGTAATAAATATTTCGGCACATTTAGAAGAAGATATTATTATTATAGAAATTGTAGATGATGGAATTGGAATTGATTCTACATTATTAGAAAAATTTAATAATTATGAAGATATTGAGTTAGAAAATAGAAAGCATTTAGGTTTGTCGAATACTAGAAGTAGAATACAATTATTCACTAAAATTCCAAATTCTTTTGAAATAAAAAAATTGGAAAAAGGCGGGACTAAAGTAATTATAAAATTAAAAGCAGATATGGAGATTGATGAGTATGTATAAAATTTTGATAGCTGATGATGAAGATTTAGAAAGGAAAGCTTTAAGTTTATTTATTGAGAAATCTAATTTATTGATAGATAAAATAATTTTAGCAGAAAATGGAAATGATGCTTTTGTAAAAATCGTGTGTGATAAACCTGATATTGTTGTTTTAGATATAAATATGCCAGAAATGACGGGGTTAGAGGTTCTTGAAAAAATTAGAAAAGAAAATATTGATTCAAAAGTTATTATTTCAACAGCATTTAATGAATTTGATTTTGCAGTTAAAGCTTTAAAATTAGGTGCAATTGATTTTTTAGTAAAACCTGTAAATAGGAAAACTTTTTTAAAATCAATAGAGAAATCAATTGATCGGTTAAAAGTTGAAGATGAAAATAAAGATAAAATGAAACAATTAGATAATGTTATAGAATATTTTAAAAATCAACCAAATGACAAAGAATCTAATAATTTATATTCAATGCCAGATGCTGTTAGAATTGTTAAAGAATATATTGAAAACAATTTCACAAATTATATATCTTTAGATGAAATTGTTTATGATTGTGGATATTCTAAATATCATATATCTAGATTATTTAAGAATTATATGAACTGTACAATAATGGAATATTTATTGAAGCAAAGAATGATAAAAGCAAAAGACCTTTTGATTAATACTCAAAATTCTATTAAAGCTATTTCAATAGCTATAGGTTATAGTGATCCAAATTATTTTAGTTTAATTTTCAAAAGAGAGGAAGGTGTATCTCCAATACAATTTAGAGCGGTAAAGAGATAGTCTATAGGATGTTGCTTAATTAGCAATATTTTATAGTGCATCGGCAAAATCGTATAGTGTGCGATTTAATTTTCCACTTTAGAATTAAATTACAAATTAGGAGGAACTTATTTATGTTAAAAAAAGTTTTATTAATCACAATGACATTATTAGTTAGCACATCAATGCTATTCGCTCAAGGTGGAAATGAACAATCTAGTTCAGATGGTGGCCCAGATAAGGTATATACCATGCAAATTGCTCATGCACAACCTACAACAAACCCTCGTCATATTTCATTAGAATATTTTAAAGAAATTGTTGAAGAAAGAACTGAAGGTGCTATAAAAGTTGAATTATATCCAGCTGGACAACTTGGAACAGAAAAAGAAATGTTAGAACAAGTATGCTCTGGAGTTATTCAAGGAATGAGAGGCGGTCAAATGGATTTCGTTCCTAAACTATTAGTTTTTACACTTCCTTTCTTATGTGAAAATAGTGAACAAGTAACACGTTTAATGAATAGTGATTTAGCTAAAGAAATTGGAGCTTCTTCAAAGAAAGATGGTGCATTAATTCTTGGTTTAGGTGATGCTGGTGGATTTAGACAATATTCTAACAATGTTAGACCTATTCATACTCCAAAAGATTTAAAAGGCTTAAAAATGCGTTCAAATGGTATGGATACAATTGATAAAACATTTAACGCTTTAGGAGCTTCAGTTGTATCAGTTCCATATTCAGATTTATATATGGCATTAAAAACAGGTGTTGCAGATGGTCAAGAAAATCCTTGGGTTAATGTTGAAGGTATGAAATTCTATGAAGTACAAAAATATTTCACAGTTCTTAATTATCAATTCCACCCAGATCCATTCTATGTAAATCTTGATTGGTATGAAGCTTTACCTAGTGAATATAAAGATGTATTAGCACAAGCTACTAAAGAAATGATGAGTGTTAATAACCAAGCAATTGCAGATAATCAAGCTGAAGCAAGAAGCGTTGTAGAAGCAAATTGTGAAATTTATACTCCTACAAAAGAAGAATTACAAAAATTTAAAGATGCTACAGAAGTTGTATACCAACAATATATTGATGAAGGTATATTAACACAAAGTGAATTAGATCAGATGAGAGCTATCGTAAAAGGTAATTAATATTATTTAACTCTATTATGATTATTTAACCGACCCTCTCTTTATATAAGTTAAGGGTCGGTCTTAAAAAGTGGGAGGTATATTATTAATACTTTAAAATCTTTTTCAAAAAAATTATATAAATTATATGTTTCAATAGGTGTTTTTGCTGTTGGTTTAATAGCTTTTTGTGTAATTTTTTCAGTTATAGCTAGATATTTCTTTGGTATATCTTTTCTATTTTTAGAAGAATTTATAACAACTGTTTTTGCTTTTACTACATTTTGGGGAATTGGCATATGTGTAATGGAAGATGAACATGTTGCAATAACGGCAATATATGAAAGATTCACACCTAAATTAAAAGTGTTTGCAACTTTCTTTAATTTTATTGTGATGATTATTGTTGACTTAGCAATGATTAAATATGGCTTTAATTATATGTTAAAGTTTGGAAATCAAATATCGATGGGGATGTCTATTCCAATGAAATATATGTATGGAATAATACCTTTAGGTTGTTCTATTGCTCTAGTTACTATGGTAGTAAAACTAGTTGAGTATATAATTTCTATTAGTAAGGAGAGTAATTAATGGCTATTGTTTTTTTACTTGTATTTTTAGTTATATTTGCAATTATGGGAACACCCTTAGCTTTTGCAATTGGTGCATCTTCTATGAGTTTCATTCAATCTTTTAATCCAAATTTTATGCAAATGTTACCTCAAAGAGTTTGGGGTGGTGTATTTTCATTTGTAATGGTTGCTATGCCTTTATTTATGCTAGCTGGTGAATTAATGAATACCGGGGGAATTACAAAAAGAATTGTTGCATTTTCAATGTATATTGTAAGACCTTTTCATGGGGGTTTAGGAGAAGTTAATATTATTGCTTCTATGATATTTGGTGGTATATCAGGTTCTTCTGTTGCAGATACTTCAGCATTAGGTTCAATATTAATACCATCAATGGAAAAAGAAGGGTATTCTTCAAAATTTGCTGCAGGTGTTACTGTTGCATCCTCAACTATGGGAATGATTATTCCACCTTCTGTTCCAATGATTGTATATGCTATGGCATCAGGTGCCTCTATTGGTAAATTATTTATTGCAGGTTTAGTTCCTGGGGTATTAATAGGAGCATCTCAACTAATAAATGTAAATATTATTTCTATTAAAAAAGGTTATCATCCAAAGAGAACTCCTTTTGATATGAAAGATTTTATTCATACTCTTTTATATGGATTGCCAGCTATATTAATGCCTATTGTAATTGTAGTTTTTGTATCATTTGGGATTTGTACTGCTAGTGAATCTGCTGGTATTGCTGTTCTTTATTCATTAATTATAGGGTTTTTCTTTTATAAAGAGTTGACTATTAAAGATGTAATTAATGGACTAGCTAAGACATTAAGATCTTCAGCTGCAATTATGATTATTATTGGTTTTACAACTATATTTACTTGGCTTCTAACCATGGCTAATATACCAAGTCAAATAGCAGCGTTTTTCTTATCTTTAGATTTACCTGTATGGGGTTATGCTTTAATTTTTGATTTATTAATTTTATTAGTTGGTGCATTTATTGATGTTACTCCAGCAATTTTATTGCTTACTCCAATTTTATTGCCTGTAATGGAATCTGTTGGAATTTCTGCATTACAATTTGGTGCAATGTTGATAACTGGATTAGCAATTGGTTTGGTTACTCCTCCTGTTGGTATGTGTCTAAATGCTTGTACTAAAATTAATAAAATGCAAATTACTGAAATATTTAAAGGCGCTTTCCCTCTAGTTGTTTGTAATGTAATTATTTTATTATTAATTAGTATTTTCCCATCACTTACAACATATTTACCTTCTCTAGTATCGTATTAGTATTATAATAAACATATGAGAAGAATTTATTTTTCCTCATATGTTTGTTTAAATTGTGATGGGCTAATATTAAATTTTTGGCTAAAAACTTTTGAAAAATAAGCAGAATCTAAATATCCTACAGCTTTAGCTGTCTCTTTTACGCTATTACCTTCTTTTAATAATTTCTGAGATTTTGTCATACGAATATTTGTTAAATAATCTATAAAACTAATATCATTATAATTTTTAAATAATTTAGAAAAATATTTAGTGTTCATATTTAATAAATCGGAATAAAAATCCATTGTTAATTGTTTGTTATAATTAATTTCAATTTCATATTTTATTTCAAAAAATATCCTTTTATATTTATCACTAAGATCACTTTTTAATGCTTTTATTGCATTATCAATCATGTTGAATAAAGTTAGTTCTATTTCATAAATAGTTTTATTTGGTTTTTCTATTCTAAAAAATGGAATTTTTTTTGATAATGTGTGATGAAGTATAAGAAAATTTTGATAATAAGTTTCAACTAATTTTTCTTTATTTAAAAAAGCTATGGAATCAAAAAAACTATGAGCAAGCTCACGTGCTTTTTTTCTATTACATTCTAAAATAGCTTTTTCTATTTCATCAATATAGTTTATTGACGAATCCTTTAGTATATTTTCGTCAATATTATTAAATTCGTGAATTGTTTCATTATTTTTTTTTGCAATGCTATATGCAATTGAGGCTTCTTTTATTGATCTAGGTAATTCTTTTAAATTGCTAAAAATACTGCCCAATGAAATTGTTATATCACAAGAGCTTTTATTATAATATGGTTGTGAAATTATCTTTAGTTGTTTAAAAAATGAACTTTTATCTTTTAAAAATACAATTATTGTTGTTCTATCTGAAGCTAAAAAATAGTAAAAATGATTTGAATAAAAATCTTTTTGCTCGAAGAATGTTTTTAGTTTTTCTATTTTTACTTCACTAACTATTAAACAAATTCCTTCAAAATAATTATTCTCTTTGATGTTAAAATATTTTTTCAAAATTTCAGTTTCTACTAACCCATGTTTTAAAGATGCAAAAAATGATTTGGAAAATTGATTGACAACTGTTTTTATTTCTTCATTTTTTTTTGCTTGTTCAAGTTTGTTTTTTTCAATAAATTTCTCTAATACTTTATATAATTCATTCTTATTTATTGGTTTAACTAAATATTCTAAAGCTCTTATTGAAATAGCTGATTTAGCAAAATTAAAATTGCTCCAAGCTGTTAGATATACAATGGGGACAGTATCATTTATTTCTCTTATTTTTTTCCCTGCATCAATACCATTTATTACTGGCATTTTTATATCAAGAATGATGAAATCAATTTTATTTTTATTAAATTCATTTATAGCTTCTTTACCATTCTTTGCTTTTATAACATTAAATGGTAATTTTCTTTTCTTTACTAAAAAAGCTATGGCCTCTCTTTCAAGTTGTTCATCATCAGCTATTAGTAAGTTATACATTGGTATCCTCAAATGGTATCTTTATTTCAACAATACATCCAGAATTATTTAGTTTCGATATAAAATTTAATTCTGCACTGTTTTTAAAATAAATTTCAAGACGCTTCTTTATATTATTAATTCCTATATTATGACCTTTATCATTTTTGTCTATATCGTTTTTTTGTAATTGATTTTCATTTAGACCTATTCCACTATCATCTATTTTGATAATTATTTTATCCTTTTCTTTATAAGCTTCAATGTTTATAAAACCCCCTTCTTCTTTTAATTCAATACCATGGATAATGGAGTTTTCTACTAATGGTTGAATTATTAAAGGAGGTATTAAGTTTTTTTTACATAATTCACCACATTTTATAGAATATTCTAACCTTTCTTTAAATCTTGCTTTCTGTATTTTTAAATATTGTTCTACAAAATATAATTCATCTTCAATTTTTATTTCATTTTGATGTTCCAATGAATATCTAAAAATAATTCCCAAACTTTCAATAAGCTTTCTAGTCTTTTCAGCATTTTCAAACATTGCTGTCAATTGAATAACATTTAATGTGTTGAATAAAAAATGAGGGTTAATTTGTGATTGAAGGGCATTAAATTTTGCTTTTTCTAATTCTTTTTGAATATTTAATTGCTCTATTTCTTTGTTATGTATTTCTTTTTCTAATAATGTATTTTCTTTTATTAAGTTCATTCTATCTTGGAGAGAAATTTTCATAGTTTGCAATGTTCTTTCTAAATACATTAATTCTTGAGGTCCCTCAATTATTTTATGTTTTTTATCAAAATTACCTTCAGAAATATCTCTTGCAATTTTAACCATTTCATCAATTGGATTAAGCATTTTTTTTGTAGTTCTAGAAGTTGATATAATATAGCCAATTAATAATATGAAAAATAAAATATAAGAAAAAATTCTTAAACTTTTTAGTTGCTGTTCTCTTTGCTCCATTGTTTGAACATTATCTCTTACCATAGCAAATAGATATTGATTAGTAAGATATTTATATATGTATTCATAAGTGTTACTTATTCTATAATATATTTTGTAGAATTCGGCTTCTTTTGTTATTATACCTTTATCTAGATCATTTAATAGATTATCAATAGTATCTTTACCATTTATTATTCCATTATTTAAAAAATATCTATCAGGAGATTCATTATATAATATGGATAAACTGTTTATTTCATTTTCAATGTTCATTAAAATAGTTTTTTGCTTTAGTAAGAGTTCTTTTTGTCTTTTAGGTATTTTAGATACTCTATATTCTTCTAAAAGAGATGAACATTGATCAATTTCTGTTATTATATTATGTACAATAAGGTTTTTTTTTGAACTTTCTTGTTCTTCAACTAATATACTATAAATATAGTTAAATAAGAATAAAGAAATTATAAAAAATATCACAACAGTAAAAAAGTTATGTTTGAATAATAATTGATGTATATTCTGCTTTTTATTTATTTTTTTTGATATTTGATATTTAAGTTTATATTTTGATTCATTTTTTTCCATATGTGATTATATCATGTAAAAAAGGGAAAAAAAATTAATCAAGCTTGTAAAAAAGGGAAAAAGATTAGCATAATAAGAATTTTTTCCTACTATTATTTTCTTTGTTCATAAAATAATAATATATATAGATTTTAAATTTAAGGAGATTTTTTTATGAAAAAATTGATGACTCTATTAGTACTAGTTTGTGTTGTATTTACACCTATGTTTGCACAAGGTGGAGAAGAAGTTAAAGCTGATGAAACTATAGTTTTAAGATTAGCTGATAATCAACCTATTGGTTATCCAACTGTTGTAGGTGATGAAAAATTTGCACAATTAGTTGAAGAATATAGTAATGGTAGAATTAAAGTAGAAGTTTATCCTCAAGCAACTTTAGGTGATGAGAAGTCTTGTATTGAACAAGTACAATTTGGTGGTATTGATTTTACTCGTGTTTCTATAAGTCCATTAGCTTCATTTAATCCTTTATTAAATGCTTTACAAATGCCTTATTTGTATAGAACTCCTGAACATATGTGGAATGTTTTAAATGGTGAAATTGGTTCATATTTTTTAGAATCAATGGAAGATAGTGGTTTTGTTGGATTAACTTATTTTGATTCAGGTGCAAGAAGTTTTTACAACACAATAAAACCTATATACACAGTTGCTGATTTAGCTGGAATGAAAATTCGTGTACAAGAATCTGATTTGATGATGGGGCTTGTAGAAGCTTTAGGCGCAGCTCCAACTCCTATGAGTTATGGTGATGTTTATTCAGCTTTACAAACTGGTGTTATTGATGGTGCTGAAAACAACTGGCCTTCATATGATTCTTCTAATCATTATGAAGTTGCAAAATTTTATTCAATAGATCAACATACTCGTGTTCCAGAAATGTTAATTGCTTCAAAGACTACTATGGATAAATTAAGTAAAGCTGATCAAGAATTAATAAAAAAGGCAGCAAGAGATTGTCAGTCAACTCAAATTGAAGCTTGGGCAGATTATGCAAAAAAATCTGAAGAAAAAGTTAGAGCTGCTGGTTGTCAAATTAATGATATTAATGATCAAGCTGAATTTGCAAATTCAATGAATTCTTTGTATGAAAAAATGTTAGATGACGAAGGAAAAGCTTGGGTAGAAAAAATTAGAGCTATTAAATAAATAACGATTTGATACTTATAAAGGGGTTCTATTTGAACCCCTATTTTGATAGGAGCTGAAATGAATAAATTAAAAGAAAGCTTGGATAAAGTTTTCAATATTGTATTATTTTTTTGTATGATTTTAATTATTTTAATGGTATTGATTGTTTTTACTAATGTTGTATTAAGGTATGGATTTAGTAATGGGCTTAAGTGGGGTGAAGAAATTCCTTTAGTGATAGTAATATGGTTTACTTTTATTGCTATGGCTTTGGGGGTAAAAGATAATTTACACATTAGCATTACTTTGCTTCCAAATAATTTACCACCACAAATAGAAAGGTTTTTAAGAATCTTTAAATATGTATGTGAGATAATTTTAGGAATA